>JACMLR010000552.1 GCA_014379515.1 Chitinophagaceae bacterium | reverse complement strand
TATATTTGATATCATTTTGATATCATAAAACTAAACATATGGAAAAGCACCTCCACCCCGTTTCAGGCTTTCTTGCGCTTATTGTCTCACTGTTGTTATTAGCATTTTCGGTTTATGCGTTTATACAGATAACTGATCCTGACAAGGGTTTTTACGGTTATTTGGGAGTTCTTGCTTTTGTCGCAAGCATGTTTATTGGTGCAGGCATCATTGTTATCAGCCCTAATCACTCTCGTGTTCTAACGTTTTTCGGTAAGTATGTGGGCACAGTAAAAGAAAACGGTTTACTGTTTGTGAATCCCCTGTACAAGAAGCAAAAGATTTCAATGCGTTCCGAAAATTTGGAGAGTGCGAAATTGAAAGTAAATGACAAGCTCGGTAACCCGATAGAAATTGCCGCAGTAATCGTTTGGCAGGTGAGTGATACCTATAAAGCCGCATTTGAAGTAGAAGACTATAATCATTATGTGAAAGTGCAAAGTGAAGCCGCGATCAGACACCTCGCTACGAGTTGTCCATACGATCACATGGAAGATGAACGTGCAGCAATTACCCTGCGCGACGGTGGCGAACAGGTAAATCATATGTTGGAAGAAGAATTACTTGAGCGTTTGCGGCCTGCGGGAATTTTAATTAAGGAAGCGAGGATTAGTCACCTGGCCTATGCTGCGGAGATTGCCGGTGCAATGTTGCAGCGCCAGCAGGCTACCGCGATTGTCGCTGCCCGATTCAAAATTGTGGAGGGTGCAGTTGGAATGGTAGAATTGGCACTTGAGCAACTTTCACGGAAAAAGATTGTGGAACTTGATGAGGAAAAAAAGGCGGCAATGGTCAGCAATCTGATGGTCGTGTTGTGTGGTGAAAAAGGAGCGCAGCCAATTTTGAATACTGGTACGCTTTATCAATAATCGAGTTTTAAGACATGCCTGATAAAAAGAATTTTGTCCTTAGGATAGAAGAAGAGGTATATAAAGCACTGGAAAAATGGGCCAGTGACGAGTTCCGCAGCGTCAATGGTCAGCTCGAATGGATCATCGATCAGGCGCTAAAGGATTCGGGAAGAAAAAAGCCTGTGAAAGACGCGAAAAATAAAAGCTAATCGCATCTCATAACTCCTGCAATGAAGAAATCATTTTTATTTATTTGGATTCCGTTTGTTGTTGCGTTTGCAATACTCCTTTTAAGTGGATGTTAGTGCCTCAGTTTATATTGATTGAAACTTGTGTCAGTCAATGCGTGTAAAAAGGAAATCACTTGCTTGATTTCCTTTTTACTTAAGAATAACTTGTCTCGGGGGAGGGTTTGGGTTTCAGGTGCAATACCAAGTCCTGCACCACCACCATTATTATAAAATTCCATGACTTCTTCGAGCGAATTGAAAACACCATTGTGCATGTATGGCGGAGTTAATTCAATATTGCGAAGTGTTGGTGTTTTGAAGGCATATTTATGAAGGACTGACCTGCTATGCCCGTATTTGCCAATGTCTGTATCAAGTGTCGGTGATTTTTTGCCTGGCATTGCCGGCACAGCAATTACTTCAGATTCTGTTTCTATGAATTCGGGCGGTACCAGTCCATTAAATAGTGGTAAGAAATGACAGGTAGCGCATTTCGCTTTTCCCATAAAAAGATTGAATCCTTTTTTCTCATCTTTAGTGAGACTGCCCGTCGCACCGGCAAGGTAATGATCGAATCTTGAGTCGAACGCAATGAGGGAGCGCACGTACGACGATACGGCGTTAGCAATTGTATACTCGCTTATCGCTGGGTTTTCTTGCGGATACGCGCGCAGGAAAAAATTCTTGTACTCTGTGTTACGCTGTAGATCGTCTACAGATTTTGTTAGTGAGCCTTGCATTTCCTGTTCGTTATGAACTACTGCATTCAGCTGATGTTCCAGCAACGCTGCGCGGCTGTCATAAAACTGCCGGGTTTGATAAACAGAGTTCAACAGCGTTGGGGTATTTCGCAGGAGATAGCTGCGCTTATCAAGTGTCTGTGCCGTCTTCATTCCATCAGTAAACGCTTTTTCCGCTTGGTGACAGGAAGCACAACTTCGATCGTTTGTAGAGGATAAGATCGGATCGTTAAAAAGTTTTTTCCCCAGAGCGATCCGATCAGGGGTTTGTTGAAATCTCGCCGAAGGCGAAAAAAAATCAAGCGAAAACATTTTATGGGAAAGAAAATTTGTATCGATTGTTAATGGCTGCCGACCTTCCGGCATTTGAAAGGAAGCACCCCCAGAGGATTTTATTAGTTGAACATACAACGGCTTCGCATAGTATTGGATGAAACTCAACTGATCAAATTTTTCAAACGATCGATGGGAGGTTAGAAATCGTTTTGCATCCTGCAATTCATTTTTGAGAAATTCTGCATCAGTCAATATGCCCGCATCAGAATAAATCGATAATAAGCGATCAATTGCGTCGAGGCTTGCCGCAATCTCAGGCAAAGAATTAAGTGCGATAGGCGAATCGAAACCCGTGAGACCAAGCGTGGTAATACGAATCACTGCGCTTCTGATGGCGTCTATCACATTTGCGTCTTTGAATTTAAACGATCTGTTAGGTTGATTGATGAAACTTGTGACAACTTTTTTTATGAGTTCAATTTCATTGATCGTTTTCGCAGCGCCATTTTTATTCCAATCACTAAATATTATTTCCTCAATAACCTGGAACCCGCTTGGTTGTATAATTGCTTCTGGACTATCATCTTCAGTTCTCGCTAACACAGCTCCATTGATTAATCTTGTTTCGCGTGGATGGAAATAATCGATCAGTATTGCCGCATGTTTATATGAAAGCCTTGTTTGTTTAAACTGGCGACGTATAGTTTTTATTGGACTTCGGTTACTGATAGCGGCATGCAACTTATTCAGTTCGGTATCTAACTCTTTCAACCATTGCCCGTATAAACGATCGACTGCAGCCGAGTTACTGAAGGACGCTGGTTTCCAGAAGGAGCTTCCGAGCAATAAGATAGAAATGAAGAGTATAAGGATCACACGTCGGGACATTCTGAAATTTTATTCTTCAATAAAAGTATGAAATTCACCCTATTGTATAAGTCCGTAAATGGGAAGCTGTATCTAATAATTTATTGAAGCCTTTACTTGCACCTAAGCGTAATTTCCGCTATTTTGTTGAGTATAAACCCTAAGTAATGAACTTTGACTTGCTGCCAAAAGTACTAACTGTACTGCTATTCTCATGTCTTTACTCCAACACTTCTAACGCTCAAACGAGATTTGTCAGTTTCGGGAGTTCCTGGAAATTTCTTGATGATAATACGAGACCATCCGGATGGGAGACTGTCGGATTCAATGATGGTGAATGGGACTTCGGTGCCGGCGAATTAGGTTTCGGCGATGGCGATGAAGCAACAATTGTTTCATTTGGTCCTAACTCCGCCACCAAGTACATCACTACCTATTTCAGGAAGGAGGTAACAGTTGCAAATGCTTCTTCATTTGGGAGTTTCACGTTTAATATAGAACGTGATGATGCATTTGTAGTATATGTTAATGGTGTAGAGGTAGCAAGAAATAATTTGCCTGCTACTCCAGTCACCCATTCCACATTGGCACTGGCTGTGGCAGAAGACGAAATAGTGATTGTGACTGTACCTGCCTCTGCCTTTGTAGATGGATCAAATACGATCGCGGTTGAAATTCACCAGGTCAACATTACTGGATCAGACCTCTCTTTTGATCTTGAGTTAACCGGTAATCCAATCTCAGGAGATGTGCTCATTGGTAATAAATCATCGTGGAGATATTTTGATGCTGATTCAAGGCCGGCAAACTGGCAGACCAGCACGTTTGCAGATGGATTGTGGAAATTGGGTTACGGCGAACTCGGTTTTGGAGAAGGCGATGAGGCCACTATAATCAATGGCGGACCGGAAAATGATCGCACTCCAACCATCTACTTCAGAAAATCATTCGTTGTTCAGGATTCGGCCGCGTATGCTAGTTATAGTTTTACCGTTACTCGCGACGACGGATTTGTACTTTATATCAATGGGACAGAAGTTGGCCGAAATAATATGCCCGCTGCTGCACCAGCTCATACAACATTTGCTTCTTCAAACGTAGAAGAAGAAGTAATTACAATGACGATTCCATCCAGTATGCTTCGGACGGGATCGAACGTTCTTGCAGTGGAAGTCCACCAGTCGAACGCTTCGAGCACTGATCTTTCATTCGATCTAACAATGACTGGAGTACATGGTCCCCAGCAGCTCCTAACCTTCGGATCCTTTTGGAAATATTTTGACGGTGGTACAAGACCCGCAGGCTGGGAAACAAATGGTTTTGACGATGGCGCATGGGCTGCCGGAAATGGTGAATTAGGTTATGGCGACCTCGACGAAGCAACTACTGTTGGATTCGGCGGAGTAACTTCAAACAAACATATTACTACCTATTTCAGACAATCGATCAACATCGCTAATCCTTCAGACTTTCTCAATTTCACTTTTAGCGTCGAGCGCGATGACGCATTTGTATTATACGTCAATGGGGTTGAAGTAGGACGAAATAACCTGCCAGCAGGAGCGATAGGAAATACCACACTTGCCGTCGCGAACCTGGATGATGAAGTGATTGTGATGACTCTACCGTCATCTGTATTTAATGCAGGCATAAACGTTATTGCAGTTGAAGTTCATCAGAGCAGCAATAGCAGTACAGATCTTTCCTTCGATATGGAAATTCTCGGTAACACGAATTCACAAGTGCTGATCAGTAACAATTCCGCCTGGCGATATCTTGAAACAAATACACGTCCAGCTGGATTTGAGACATCAGCATTTGCGGACGGGCTTTGGAAAACTGGCTATGCACAGTTAGGTTATGGTGATGGCGATGAGGCCACGCAAATTTCTTTCGGTGGCGTCGCTTCTGCTAAATTTATTACTGCTTACTTCCGTAAAACGATCAATATTAGTAACCCATCAGCGTATCAAAATTTCACGTTCAGTGTATTGAGAGACGATGGTTTCGTATTATATGTCAATGGTACTGAACGGGCCCGTCATAATCTTCCTGGAGGAGCAATCGGCCAAAATACGCTTGCTTCAACTGCTGTCGAAGACGCCGTGATTACATTTTCAATTCCCTCGTCCGCGTTTGCAAATGGCCGCAACGTTATTGTAGTAGAAATGCATCAGAGTGCCGCGAACAGTTCGGACTTATCGTTCGATTTACAATTGTTCGGCAATTATGGCAACCAACCCTTTTTACCATTGAATTCGGGTTGGAAATATTTTGATCAGAACAGTCGTCCTGCCGGTTGGGAAACCACTGGCTTTAATGATGCAGGCTGGTTATATGGAAATGCACGGTTGGGATATGGAAGTGATGGAGAAGTTACGAGAATTGATTCCGGCATCTCGCCAACAAACAAAAACCCTGCAGCTTATTTCCGTACCACACTCAATATCCCTAATGCAACGGTTTATTCGGACATGATAATCGGATTGGTTCGTGATGATGGCGCTCTTGTTTATGTTAATGGCGTAGAAGTGATCCGTAGCAATATGCCTGGAGGAACGATCACGCATACAACACTTGCTTCTTCTAACATTGCAAATGCAGCAGAAAGCGAGATAAACAATTTCACTATTCCATCATCTTATTTTGTGGATGGTAATAATGTCATCGCTGTTGAAGTACACCAGGATGATGTAACAAGCAGTGACCTCGGTTTCAATATGCAAATTTCGGGAGGTGCACTTGAAAATCCATCCGCGCTACTGATCAATCACACCGATGTTTGGAAGTATTTAGACAATGGAACTGACCAGGGTACATTGTGGACGGCGGCAGCGTTTAATGACGCTTCGTGGAGCAGTGGTCCAGGGAAACTTGGATTTGGGGATGATGGTGAAAGCACTGTAATCGGATTTGGTCCTGATGCAGCGAATAAATATCCAACGACTTATTTCCGCAAAACGTTTACTGTTACAAACCCCGCACAATATCAAAGTTTCGTTCTCAATTTAATTCGGGACGATGGTGCAATCATTTATGTTAATGGAGTAGAAGTTGCTCGTAACAATATGCCCGCAGGCGCAGTGACGTATCAAACATATGCAACTGCTGTTGTTGAGGAAGGCACGGAAGAGGCGACAGCTGTTAGCATCTCAATACCTGTAGGATACTTTATAGATGGTGTCAATACCATTGCTGTTGAAATTCACCAGGTGAATGCGGCGAGTTCGGATCTGGGATTTAGTTTACAATTGAGTGGCTCCAGTCAACCGCTGAATAGTGGCGCCCTGACACGCTCTCCTTATCTGCAACGCGGCACAACAACTGAAATTACTATTCGGTGGAGAACAGCAACTCCAACAAATTCGCGTGTTGAATTAGGAACGAGTGTTGGCAATTATACAATTACAGTAGATAGTCCGTCGCTGACAACAGAACATATTGTTCGTGTTACAGGCTTGACTGCTGATACGAAATATTTCTATCGTGTAGGCACATCTTCACAAGTACTTGAAGGTGCGCTGGACAATTTCTTCAGTACAGTTCCTGTAGCTGGATCAAGAAAAGTACGTGTAGCAGCCTTTGGTGATTGCGGAAGAAACGAAACCAATTTCCAGGCGAACACACTTGCTCAATACCGGAACTATCTTTCAACAAATTCTATTGACGCCCCGGATGCTTGGATATTATTAGGCGATAATGCTTATAACGATGGAACCGAAAGCGAGTTCAACAACGCGTTCTTCAATGTTTATGGACCATCAATATTAAAGAACCATAAACTTTATCCAGCTCCTGGTAACCACGATTATGGTACACCGGGAAGCCAGGCATCAAAGAACGCACCATACTATAACCTATTTACAATGCCAACGAATGGCGAGGGTGGTGGTGTTCCTTCAGCAAATCCTGCCTTCTATTCGTTCGACATCGGCGACATCCACTTCTTATCACTGGATTCATACGGTACTGAAGTAGAAGGAATAAATAATCGTCGATTGTATGATACAACTGGCCCCCAGGCAACATGGGTAAAAGCAGATCTTGCGGCAACAAATAAAAAGTGGGTTGTTGCATATTGGCATCATCCTCCATATACAAAGGGTAGTCATAGCTCTGATACAGAAGGAGAGTTAATTAATATGCGCGAGAACTTTATTCGTATTCTCGAGCGTCATGGGGTTGATCTGATTGTATGTGGACATAGCCACGATTATGAGCGTTCTTATTTGTTGAAAGGATATTATAAGTCGAACCCGGGCGATCCATCATTGAATGAAACTGATTTTAATCCCGCAACGCATACAGCGAGTACATCCAGTGCGAAATATGATGGTACTGCGAATAGCTGCCCTTACGTTTATAAGCATGGAAAATACAATCACGGGTCTGTGTATATCGTATCTGGTAATTCCGGCGCCGACGGTGGAGTACAGGCAAACTATCCGCACGATGCTTTGCCGTTTAGCGAAAAAGATCTCGGAGGGATGTTTTATTTCGAAGCTGACAGCAATCGCCTGGATGCAAAGTATATCAGATCTGACGGGGCAATTGGTGATAATTTTACCATCATGCAGGATGTGAATGTTGCTGATACAATGTTCATCATTGCAGGAAACCAGGTTACACTGAATGCAAGCTGGACTGGTAACTACGCCTGGACGAATGCTGAAACAAGCAGAACGATAACTGTAACACCAGCTGAAGGCCAGAATGCCTATGCAGTAGTTGATCCGCAAGGATGTTTGAAAGACAGTTTCGTGGTCTACTCAAATGTTTGCGCAGGCAACGTCAATACCTGGGTAGGAAATGTGAGTACCAATTGGGAGACAGCGGCGAATTGGAGCTGCGGGACTGTTCCAACTGCAATTAGCGAAGTCGTGATCAATCCGGGAACACCGTTCTCTGCGGTGATCAATTCGGATGTTCTTATTAAGAATGTTACCATTCGTACGGGTGCATCGGTAACAGTTACAAGCGGATTTAAACTCGATGTAAAAGAGAATAAACCTTAGGTTTATTCTTCGGATAACAAAGCTGTATTGGCAAATGCCAATACAGCTTTTTTTATGCATACACTTTTGCCAAAGGCGGTTCCGAACCGCATGAGATCGGAACCGTTTTATAATAGACAGCAAATCAATATATTACAGCAGGCTATTTGGTTTCAAATCAATTTTAATCATGAAAACGACCCGGTTCCGAACTGAAGACCTATTTCTCAGATAATCAACGAACTAAATTTTTAAATTCAGAAAACACGTTAGGAAATGGTGAATTCTGGAGTCGTCGAAATGCGGTATTAATCTCGCTTACATGTTCAGGTTAGGTGGGAAAGTCATCAACAAAAAAACCCCGGCAAAATGCCGGGGCTTTTATCAGTCTAATCGATTAGAACGATTTCTTTTTCTCTTCTGCTTTCTGCATCGGGTTGATCCCTTGTGATTGGCCCCTTGCCGCAGCTTGTTTCAATTTGAAACTCGTAAACTTAGATGATCCCGCGATCTCATTCCAGCTGTTATTCTTCTCATTGATATCAGCCGTTTCTTTCATCGGATCAAGTTTGATACTCGCTACTTCCTTATCCTTCATGAACACTTTGCTAACCTTGCCTTCATTCATTCTCCAAACCTGGGCAGGTATGCGATCAACTTCTTTGGTTCCGTCTTTAAACGTAAACTCAACGATCAATGGCATAATTAAACCGCCTTTATTGCTAAAAGTGATTTCGTAAAAGTGCTTTTGAGCAAGTTTAGCTTTTGCATCTGCATCCAATGCTTCTGTAAATCCACCCGGCACTACAACCGAATATTTCGATGTATCATATTGTTCAACCCCGCGATTGTACCTGTGATAAAAATCCTGGAGTGAAGTGTCCTTGTCTGTTTCGAATACAATCGATTTATCATCACGGTTACGAACTTTCGAGATATCATCGAATGTGCTGCCGCCAGGTTTTGGCAAGCTGCGCATTGTAGTTGACTCTTTAGTTTCTGGCGGATCCTTAGTAAGGTCAGCAGTAAAATACTTTACAGTATCAATTGCGATATCACAAGCATCCGTTCCAAAAAACCATCCTCTCCAAAACCAATCGAGATCCTCGCCACTTGCGTCTTCCATTGTACGGAAAAGATCCGCAGGTTCTGGATGTTTGAATGCCCAACGACGAGCATATTCTTTAAATGCATAGTCAAATAGTTCGCGGCCCATAATCGTTTCGCGAAGAATGTTCAAACCTGTCGCTGGCTTAGTATACGCGTTTGGTCCAAATCCTACAATGTTTTCTGAATTCGACATAATGGGTTCCAACTGATCCTTTGGAAGCTTCATATAATCAGTAATCGTCCACGCCGGACCACCACGACTTGGAAATTTATTATCCCACAATTCTTCAGATAGATATTCTACAAACGAGTTAAGTCCTTCGTCCATCCAGCTCCACTGACGCTCGTCACTGTTGATAATCATCGGGAAGAAGTTATGTCCCACTTCGTGAATGATTACACCTAACATGCCATACTTCGTGCCTTCACTATATGTACCATCTTTTTCAGTACGGCCATAATTAAAACAAATCATCGGGTATTCCATACCGTTTGATGCTTCCACACTTTGCGCAACAGGGTATGGATATGGAATGGTGAATTTCGAATACGTTTTAATCGTGTGTGCAACAGCCTTAGTTGAAAATTTGCGATATAAGCCGTATGCCTCTTTACCGTAAAAACTCATCGCCATAATTTTCTTTCCTTCCACTGTAACTGGCATCGCATCCCAAATAAACTTGCGGCTGCTCGTCCATGCAAAATCACGAACATTATCCGCTTTATATATCCAGGTCTTTTTTGCTTTGCTTTTTGTTCCTTCAGCTTTCTTAGCTTCAGCCAGGGTTACAACTTCTATTGGTTCCTTTGATGTTTGAGCTTTTGTCCAACGGGCAAGTTGTGCCGGAGTAAGGTTCGCAGCGTAGTTCAAACATTCTCCGGTAGAGCCAATTACATGGTCTGCCGGAACTGTCATCTGAACTTTAAAATTTCCAAATGTCAAAGCAAATTCACCTCTGCCAGTAAACTGGTGATTCTGCCAACCAACAACATCACTGTAAACGCAAAGACGCGGATACCACTGAGCCATTGTGAAAAGATGGTTGCCATCTTCAGGGAATAATTCATATCCACCGCGCGCACCACCGAAAAGCTGGCGATCGACGATGTTATAATTCCATTCGATATTGAACACATATTTCTGACCAGGTTTTAACGGCACTGGTAAGTCGATACGCATCATCGTTTTGTTTACAGTTGATTTCAACGCTTTGCCTGTAGCGTCGGTCAGTTTCGTAATGTTGAAACCGAAGCCATTATCCTTTTTTGCATCTTCGAAACGCTGAACGGCAGCATCACTCAATTGACGCGGCATCGTTTGACCGTTCTGATAATTTGCATTCTTTGTTGTGCTGTGCTGATTCTCGTCCATCTGTATCCACAGATAGCGCAGTTCATTTGGAGAGTTGTTGAAGTACGTAATGGTCTCACTTCCTTTCAACTTCAAATTCGCTTCGTCCAGTTCGCACTTAATGTCATAATCAGCACGCTGCTGCCAATATTTTGGACCTGGCGCACCACTTGCTGTTCGGTATTCGTTTGGCGTAGGAAGAATCGTTCCCAGCTGTTCGAATTTATTACCGTGATTGGAATTCGGATTGTTTAGAATGTTTTGCGCCTGCACAATTGTGCAACCCATCCAAAACATCCCAAAGGAAAAAAGGAAACGTTTCATATAAATAGTAGTTTGTTCACTTGGTTATTAAATACAACTGTATTTTCTTTCTCGGTTTTTTTCTGTTGAAGCTGTCCACTTCCTTTTCCCTCCCTGCTGCGATCTTCTTTTCTAAATGGCCACCGCTCAATTGCCATTATCAACGAAATTCCAAAAACTGCTCCTGACATCAACACCACATAATCTCGACGAGTCATTCGCAACACTCGTGTGCAAAGAAACGTAATAAGCAAGATTCCCGCTACGATTAGCAACTGGCCTGCTTCAAGGCCGAGGTTGAATGCAAGTAACTGGGTTATGATATTTTCGTCTCTTCCCAGCAAGGCTTTTAAATAGTTCGAAAAACCCAGTCCATGTATCAAACCAAAGAAAAGCGCCAGGAAGTAAATGGGTGAAAACCTCCCAGGTTTTGTTGTCTCTTTAACCCGCAAATTGCTTAGGGCAGTAATGATAATCGTTACGGGTATAAGAAATTCAATCCAATTGGTCGGAACATTCATGTAGTTCAATGCGCTAACGGCGAGGGTTATCGAATGCCCGATTGTAAAAGCAGTGATGAGTATGAGCAGCTTTTTCCAGTCAGCAAACGTATAGCTTAAGCACAGTGCTACTACAAAAAGAATATGGTCGTAGCCTTCCCAGTCAGCGATGTGTTTTCGGCCAATATCAAAGTAGAGCCAGAATTCCTCCATATTGCTACAACCGCCTGTATAAAAATGGCGTCTTAGTTTTAACGGTTTGGGCTATTTTGTGTGGAAAGTAAACAAGAGATTTGTAACTCAAAAATATAATATTTCAATGGTGTCATCCGGCTATAAGTGGTTAAGTGTTCTGGGGATTCTGGTGCTGTTCGCTTTCACCCCAGCCGCAAGCAAAAAATTGGTGGCGCCTGCTGTTATTCACCCCCTGTATATCAGCGTTTCGGAAATGGAATACAATGCAATCGAAAGAGCGCTCGAGATCAGCTGTAAGGTTTTTACGGATGATTTTGAAAAGGCATTGAATAAGGCCAGTAATTCGCCGGTCGATCTGTATAAACCCAGGGACTCTGCTGTAATTCAGAAATTGGTGGCACAATATCTTCAAAAGCATTTCCAGGTAAAGCTCGATGGAAAGCCTGTGACCCTTGAATTTGTCGGGCATGAACTCGAAGAACAGTCAACATGGAGCTATTTCCAGGTGTCAAAGCTGAATGCAATGCCGCGGAAAATTGAAATTGTCAATAACATTTTTTTCGAGTTGTACGACAAACAAATCAACATCATGCATGTCTCCGTTGGAGGAACAAGGAAAAGTACCAAACTGGATTACCCGGTAGCGGTGGCGACTTTTGAGTTTTGATTTAGGAATATCGAATGTAGTATGTCGAATATAGAATTGTTGTAATGCCCTAAATACGGTGATCAAAAGGCCCTCTAATCAGACATATCGGGATTTGCGATCACAGGAACAATATTGCCGGATTTATCTTTTGTACTGTAGCATCCACTCATACATATTCATTCCATTTTCTTTGTAATTAGGATCGGTTGCTTTTGTCCACGCATCATGACCACCACTTGCCCACTGCGTGAATTTTGCAGGAACTGCATTCAAATAGCTATTTATTTTCGTGGTGAAGCCGATCGAGTTCCAAACAGTTACCATACGATCATCCGTATTATGAAAAGCCCAAACCGGTAAATTTGCTCGTGCAATTTTTTCAGCTTTTCCATTTGTTGGTTCAGCGGCACCGCAGATCGGAACAATCGCTGCGATCTTAGAAGAATGCTGCGCTGCATATTCCCAAGTCGCACCGCCGCCCATGCTCAGCCCGCTCAAATAAACTCTAGACACATCAACTCTATATTTTGAAATTGCAAAGTCAATTAAATTGTTGACCTCAGCCACTGACGGCCAGGAACGAAACTGGGGAGATAGAACAATAAACGAATGATCGACTCCGCTAACTTGAAACGAGGGCGGAAACTTTCCATTCTTTATCAAAGCAGCGATACCAATATTGCCAGCCATCCACAGATCGTTACTGCCATTGCCCTGTTCACCAGTACCGTGAATGAAAATGAGTAATGGATATTTTTTGTTGGTCAGATTGTAACGGGCAGGTAGGGCTTCCTGGTAACCACCAATATTAGCGTTCACATTATAGGTTATCGCTTGTTGAATCGGTAAACTTGTTTCAATAATCGCATTTGGATCAGGGGCTGAGTTCACACCTTTAATGGGTGATGGCGCCTCAACAATCGGAGCTTCCAGAATAATTGGTTCTTTTTTACACGATACAAAAAACGTAAGGAGAATCAGAGAGGCATAACCGAACAGTTGCTTCATAGTGGCAGATTTGATTTCGCTGGGGTGCCAAAGTCAAACATGGTGCCATGCGCCCGATTTAAAATGCAACAACTTGTTAAAGGGATACATTCGTCGCAGAGTTTGCTAGGTGTGAGGGAATTACAATAAATTTTAAGTTCATCGATTTTAAAACGTCTCTGAAAAGTTTATTGCTGCAATAAACATTAATCACAACGCAGATGCTAAATGGGAGGAAGAATAACGAAAATTTTAACAAAAGTGGATGGCGGGTTGAGAACAACTCATGCTTCGTCCATTTCATCTTTTAACTCACTGGAGATTGTAACCATTACTTTGTCGATGCGCTGCGCATCCATATCGATAATTTCAATGGTAAATCCTTTCCATTCCATTTTATCCGCTGTGCGTGGAATCCGTTCGAGTTTATGAAGTATAAATCCGGCAAGTGTATCAAATTCCTGTTCCCCTTCATGCATCCATTCGGTTTTTTCGAATCGACTCAGGAAATCATAGAAAGGGATTTGCGCATCGACAAGATAGGTTCCATCTTCACGCTCGACGATTTCATAGTCCTGCGTATCCTGTTGTGGCAGATCACCAACAATTGCTTCAAGAATATCATTCAACGTAATCATCCCCTGAACACTTCCATACTCATCAACGATAAAACATGCATGCAATTTTATCTCTTTGAATTTCTCCAACAATTTGTAGGCGGTGATGTTTCCCGGTACAAACAATGCTGGCTTCATATATTGCTTGAACACCGTCAGGTCATTCGTTACATACAAATCTTTCAGAGAAACAATTCCTTTGATATTGTCAATATCAGTTTCACATATTGGATAGGCCGAATGTGGTTCGCCAACGATCTTTCCTCTTATTGAGGCTTCATTGTCGTTTACATCGAACCAAATGATATCGCTACGATGCGTCATCAAGGAGGTGATGTTTCGATCGCCGAGATGAAAAACGCGTTCAATAATTTCCTGCTCTGCTTCTTCAATCGTACCCTGTTCCGTTCCTTCACTTATGATCGCTTTTATTTCTTCTTCCGTCACCTGCGTATCCTTTGCTTTGATATTAAAAAGTGTAACGATGAAATGCGTCGATTTACTTAAAAACCAAATGAACGGATACATAACGATGCTGACTACCCGCATCGGAGCCGCCATTAGTTTAGCAATCGTTTCTGGTCGCGATAATCCAATTCGTTTTGGTACAAGTTCTCCTAACACCAGTGAAAAATAGGTAATCATGATAACGATGATTGTCGTTGCAAGACCACTGCTATAGGGTTGAATTGATTCGAACTGGTTTAAAAAAACAACGAAATCTGATTTCAATTTCTCACCAGAATAAATACCCGTAAGAATACCGATCAGTGTTATTCCAATCTGAACTGTTGAAAGAAATTTATCTGGATGTTCATGAAGTTTAAGTGCTTCCCTGGCTTGTAAGTCACCCCTGTTAGCCATCCCTTCAAGCCGAGCTTTGCGTGCAGATACTACTGCGATCTCTGCCATTGAAAATAATCCATTCACTAAAATAAGACCCAGTATTATCAATATTTCACCCATCAATGCATTTTATTTGTCTAAACTAAGTAATCCTGAGTGTTTATGGAACAATTTAGCCATAAAGTACCCGATGCCACAACCCAATAATCCCCCACAAAAAACGTCGAACGGGTAATGTACGCCGACATAAATTTGAGTGTAACCAACAATCGCTGCCCACAAAAAAAAGAGCCATGCCCATTTACTCAATTTTCGCAAGGTCAGAAAGAAAAACATTGCCTGTGCAAAATGGCTCGTTGCATGTGAAGAGGTAAAGCTTGAACTACCCGGGCAGTAATTAATGAAGAAACGAAGTTGAGACGCAACTTCGATATCCTGGCACGGACGAATGCGCATGATTGTTTGCTTTATCACCTGGCTGCTCAATAAATCGGCCAGGGCTGCTGTTAGTACCACACCCAGTATCCACCACAAACCTTTCGCGGGAAAGTTTGCTACAATAAATAATCCCAGGAAGAGGTACAGCGGCGTCCAGAACATTGTTTCCCGCATAAACGGCAAAATCTTATCGAGATATTGGTTGCCCAATTGCTGATTGATCAGTGTGATCAACCATAAATCGAACGGCTGTATGTGTTGCCAGAACGTTAATAGGATGGTGCCAGGGATCAAAACCATAGCTGCAAAAATAAATACTATAATTTTACCGCTTATTATTTTTGAATGAAGCGCTTTTCAAGCTTGCACCGCCTCACCAGATGGATCCTTTCAATTGCTTTATTGTTTTTAGTTACCATGACACTCATGCGGCTCGGTTTTTATCTCCTTTTCAATAAACAGGGCAATGGCATCGCGTCGCTTGCTGGTTCGTTTTTTTTGGGTCTGAGATTTGACCTGCGGATTGTTGCCGTGGTTGTACTACCATTATTGTTATTTGGGTATCTCCCGGTTTTTAATCCATTTATTAGAAGAAGCGCTTTCAAGGGCTGGATGATATTTTTTTTGATTTGTACAATTGCGCTCGTATTATTTTATGTTATCGATTTTGCGCACTATGCGTATTTGTCGCAACGTTTAAACGCAAGCGCGCTCAATTACCTGGAAGATGCCGGGATCTCGGCCACGATGGTGTGGGAGTCATACCCCGTAATCAAACTCTTGTTGTTGATCTTAGCTGTTAGTGGTTTTCTTATCTGGATGATCGCACGATCGCATAAATCCATCGCGAGACAACCAGAAGCTATAACCGAAAAGCGAAAAGGGTTTGTCTTGGTAATAAGTTTTATCATTCTCGCCTTTTTCATATTCGGAAGATTTAACCAGTACCCGCTGCGATGGAGCGACGCGTTTTCGCTCGGAAACGATTACAAAGCCACGCTCGCACTCAATCCCTTCGAAACTTTCTTCAACACGCTCAAGTTTCGCAGTACCTCCTATGATGAAAAGAAACTGCGGGAGCTTTACCCGGTTATTGCGCCGTATTACGGATTGAAAGGTGATTCGCCGATGAACTTCATCCGCGTGATCAACAAACCAATCATTGCATCACCACCAAATATCATTCTTGTTATCTGTGAATCATTCAGCGCTTATAAAAGCTCAATGTGGAATAACCCGCTGAATACAACACCTTTTTTTGACAGCATCTCAAAGCAGGGGATCTTTTTCGACCGATGTTTTACGCCAAGCTACGGCACTGCAAGAGGAGTGTGGGCTACCATTACCGGCTTGCCAGATGTGGACATGCCAAAAACATCCAGCCGTAACCCAATGGCAGTTGATCAACATACAATCATTAATGATTTTAAGGGGTACGAGAAATATTATTTTATTGGCGGAAGTCCAAGCTGGGCAAATATCCAGGGGTTGTTGAAGAATAATATTGCAAACCTTCATTTGTACGACCAGGAAAGCCTCGACGCCCCACGACTCGATGTTTGGGGAATAAGCGATAAAAACCTTTTTCTCGAAAGCAATAGAATCCTTGCGAAAGAAACAAAGCCATTTTTTGCAATCATTCAGACGGCCGACAATCATCGACCATACACAATTCCAGAGGAGGATAAGGATTTCATCGTTCGAAAAGTGGCAGAAGATTCACTCAATCGTTTCGGATTTAAAGAACAGGTCAATTACGACAGCAAACTGAAAGAGTTCAATGCATTCCGATACACTGATTATACATTCCGCAAGTTTATGACCGCCGCCACCAGCGAAAAATATTTTGAAAACACCCTATTCGTTTTCATCGGTGATCATGGAATTCCCGGGGATGCCGGAGCAATGTTCCCGGTAACCTGGACACAGCAACGATTGACGTCTGAACATGTGCCGTTGCTCTTTTATTCTCCAAACAAAATATCCCCTGCTCGCAGGAGCGAGATCAGCTCGCAAATTGATGTGTTGCCGACCATTGCCGGCCTGGCATCGATCTCCTACACGAATTCAACGCTTGGGCGTGATCTGCTGGACTCAACAAACCACCGGCCATTTGCGTTTATCTTTGACCCTGATAATAGCCAGGCTGGGGTAATTGCCGGGAATTTTTTCTACCGAAAACATCTCCAGACTTCCAAAGATGAATTGTTTTCGATCGATAATACGGTTGTAGACAAGTCCAATGCAAGCCAGGATTCAATCAGAGCTTCTTTAAAACAATTAACGGACGCATTCTATCAATCAGCAAGGTATTTGCTGTTCAATAACAAGAAAAAGTCGTCTCTACCTTAATATTTGCTATGACCAAACTCAGCGCCTTTGCTTTTGTTCTCGTCACACTCTTAGCGTGCAGCAATCGGGTAAATACACCAACGATTGCAATCCAGGCAAGACCGGGAAACTTTTGTACATCACCACAGAAAATCACTGCGATTTACAAAGACTATGTGTACGACCTCAATGGTTATGAAGGAATCGCTGGCAACAGTGCATTTAATTTGTTCGATGAAAATGCATTTGTTGATCCAAAAAAAGGCGGCGATTTTCATCCGGCTACTAATCCCAATCCAATTCTTGCCAATTCTTTTTATTGGCCGAAGGGTCGCGGCAATCGTATTGTCGTTGATCTCCGGGTTCCTTATAAAATCAGCGAAGTTTACATTTATGATATGGCCCGCCAGGCCGACAGTATTTGGATCTATACCGGAACGATGAACAACTGGAAACTCAAAGCTGCCATTACTACCAAAGGTGATATGACGCAATGGGGCTGGCGGCGTTTACCCATCGAAGATAGTACGCAGTATATTATGATCCGATTGAACAGCTGGGAAGCCTCAGTTACTGAAGCAGTATTTTATGGTTGCCCATACAGCGATCCACCAAAAGCACCAGCCGCCGAGTATGCAGGTGAGCGTCTTCCTGCAAAAACCTTAAAAGAATTTCTCGGAATCAATACTTATCAGACTGTTCCATTAAAATGGATGAAGCCATTTTACAATACACGTTTATACACTCCGGTTGATTTTATCGATCGGGATACGATCAACGAATTTCCAAACCAGCAGTTCAATCTTGCGGCGCAAGGATGGTTTAACGGGGCCGAACGTGACTATACTTTTTTTGCTGATTCAATTGCGCGGTACGCTAACGCCCGCATTTGGTATTCGCTAAAAGGAGTTCCATATTGGATGAAGAAGAAGGGACTCGATGATTGGGATCGTCCTGTAAGTAAAATTGGAATGAACACTGAAGACCCGATGAGTTATGGCCGGCACTCCAGTATGTTATGGCACCTTGCCGCATTGTACGGAACGAATAAAGTTGATACAAATCTTCTCCAGGTTTATAATAGTCCACGTTTCAGCGGACGTGGATTGATGAATGTTTTCGAAAATGGTAATGAAGTGGATGCTAACTGGGTAGGAGATAAGTATTGTAACCCCATTGAATATTTTGCAATCAGCACCGCCGATTACGATGGCCACGAAGGAAAGTTAGGAAGCCAAATGGGTTTGAAAAGTGGTGATCCAAAGAGTGAATTAATGATGGCCGGTCTGTGCGGATTGGATACCAACCGTGTTCGTATCCTAAGCTTTTTATGTAACACGCTTCGGCGCGATAAGAAATTTGTATGGCAGGGCGGTGTTCAATACCACAGTTATTCGGTTGATGGAAAAGGAAGATTCCCGGGCGAAGCATTTGCATATTCAACACGCGGTACATCTCCGGAAGAAGACTCACTACGTATCCGCATGAAAAAAGTGCGCGATTATACCTATAAATATGCGCCCGGTGTGGAATGTATTTTGGGTGAATACGGCTACGATAAGTATCAAAAAAGTAAAATGTCCACCCCCTTAGTGAAGGGCTACAATGAAAAGCAAAGCCAGGGGATTATGCTGCTTCGCGGCATCAATGCGGTAGCGTTTTCGGGTTTTGACAGACTAACAATTTATTGGATCAAAGACGATTGGGATGAAACGAAAAAAGAATACCAGGCTTTCTTTTTAAGCTGTGGTGTTATTCTTCATAAATCGCAAAATGAATATGAGCCTTACCCTTCCTGGTTTTATATAAGCACCTTGATTAATCAAATGGGCGACTATAAACCTGAAAGTATCGTTAGCGAAAAAGGAAATGTCTGGGTTTACAAATATCGGCACAAGTCGGCCGCCGATTCAGTCGCTTATTTTGTTTATGTCCCGACCTACAATGGAACTAAAATTGATAATTACCAGTTGAACGTGGGCCGCCGGGCGACTTCCGCAACGGAAATCACCCTGAAAGACAATTCAGAAATTGGTAACAGCGCAACACGAGCTGTCCGAGGCGGTGTAGTCAGCGTCAATGCGACCGAGGCACCAAAATTGATCCTGGTTAAAGAGAACTGATTGTTTCCTGTTTTGAAGAACTACTTTTCAACAATTGAAGGATTCAGTTGATCATTTGAAAAATTTGAATGATTTTGCCAATGGTAACTCCCTCTTTCCATAAATTCCTGCCTGAAATACCTAAACTGGTAAGCTCTGCATAGTACTCATTTCATATTTTTGTAACAGTAAAACAGGTATTCGTGGCATTGATAAAAAGCATCTCAGGAATTCGTGGTACGATCGGCGGAAAAACAGGAGAAAATCTCACCCCACTGGACATAGTCCGGTTCACTGCTGCATACGGCGAGTGGTTACTTCAACGATCATCTAATAAAACAGTTGTTATCGGCCGCGATGGTCGGATTAGCGGCCTGATGGTTCAGCAACTTGTCGTGAACACTTTAACCAGCCTGGGCATTCACGTCATTGACGCTGGCTTATCAACCACACCAACCGTGGAATTGGCGGTGTTATGGGAAAAAGCTGCAGGTGGTATTATAATCACGGCAAGTCACAATCCCAAAGAATGGAATGCGCTGAAATTGCTGAATGAATCGGGTGAATTTATTAGTGGCGAGGACGGCGCGTGGATATTAGAAAAAGCAGCAAAGGAAGATTTCCATTTTTCATCCGTAGATAAACTTGGAACCGTTACCGAAGGCGTAGGGTATTTACAAAAACATGTTGAGGCGGTAACGAACTATCCGCTGGTAGAAGTGGAGCGAATCCGCGGGAAGAATTTTAAAGTTGTCGTGGATGTTGTGAATTCAACTGGTGCACTTTTTATTCCACCGTTATTGGAAGCGTTGGGAGTTAGCAATATCATTTTACTCAATGAAGAAATAACGGGAAAATTTGCGCATAGTCCTGAACCTCTTCCAGAGAATTTGACTGAATTAAGTGCGGCTGTTCGTAAACATCGTGCAGATATTGGAATTGCTGTTGATCCTGATGTGGATCGACTTTGCTTTGTATGTGAAGATGGAAGCATGTTTGGTGAAGAGTATACCCTGGTTGCTGTAGCAGATTATGTATTGAGTAAAAGGTTAGGCAATTCGGTGAGCAACATGAGCAGCACAAAGGCACTGAAAGAGATCACGCTTAAGCATGGCGGTGAATATTTTCCTTCTGCTGTTGGCGAGGTAAATGTAGTGAGTAAGATGAAAGAGGTCGGCGCAGTGATTGGTGGTGAAGGTAATGGTGGTATCATTATTCCAGATCTTCACTACGGTCGGGATGCGTTGATCGGGATTGGGCTTTTCCTCAGTGCTTTATCTTACCATAAAAACGGACTCAAATCATTTAGAACCCGGTACCCGGATTATTTCATCTCAAAAAATAAGATCGAACTTGAAAACGGGCTCGATTTGAATGTACTGTTTGAAAAAATCCGCAAGAAATATAAAAATCAACCGGTTAACACGGAAGACGGATTGAAGATTGAATTTGATAGTGACTGGGTTCATCTCCGCAGTTCCAATACAGAACCGATAATTCGTATTTATGCAGAAAGCAGTTTTGAAACAACGGCAAATAATATTGCGTTGAGACTCATGCAGGATATAAAAGAATTTTTATAGTATTCGAGGTGAAGTTGAGGATCGAGATTTGACTTTCATTATTTAAAATAATTACTGAATTTTGCGGCTCCGCTTTGGCGGAGCTTAATCGTTTTTATGACAGACAGAATCTATTTGGATAACGCGGCAACAACGGCTCTTGATCCAAACGTACTCGAAGCAATGATGCCTTACCTCACTGAAAAGTTTGGTAATCCATCATCCATTTATTCGTACGGACGTGAAAGCCGACTTGCAATAGAGAGCTCCAGGAAAACAGTTGCTAAAATTCTGAATGCGCATCCCGCAGAGATATTTTTTACTTCGGGTGGAACGGAAAGTTCTAATACAGCAATTATTGCCGCTATCCGCGATCTTGGATGTACCAACATCATCAGTTCAGTAATCGAGCATCATGCAACCTTGCATACTGTTGAAGCAATGGATTGTCGCGGCGAAGCAAAACTTTCAAACGTCCGATTAAATGCCCATGGACAAATAGACATGGCACATCTCGAGCAGTTACTTTCCACAAATAGTGGTAAGACACTTGTAACGTTGATGCATGCAAATAATGAAATTGGAACGATGATCGATCTTCATGGGGTCGGTAATCTGTGTAAAAAATATGGTGCAATTTTTCATTCTGATACAGTGCAGACCGTGGGTCATTTTCCGATTGATCTTCGTAATACCCCGGTCCATTTTATCACCGGTGCAGGTCATAAATTTCACGGTCCCAAGGGAGTTGGAATTCTTTACGTAAATGAAAACGTCAAGATCAAACCATATATAAATGGTGGCAGCCAGGAAAGAAATATGCGTGCAGGAACAGAGAATCTATATGGCATTGTTGGTTTTGCAAAAGCGTTGGAGATTGCCACAGAAGGGTACGAACGTGATAGTACCTATATCAGAGGCTTGAAGCTTTATGCATCTGACCAACTGAAGCTACGGTTTCGGAATGTTCGTTTTAATGGCGATCCTTTTGGGAATAGTTTATATACCGTTTTGAGCGTTTCATTTCCAAAAAATGAGAAGTCGGAAATGTTGTTATTCAATCTTGACATTAATAACATCTGTGCGAGCGGGGGCAGTGCATGTACAAGTGGTGCAGAACAGGGGTCACATGTTATCCGGGCGATAAACAATGATCCAAACCTTGTTACCGTTCGTTTTTCCTTTTGCAAACACAATACCAAAACCGAAATCGATACACTCGTTGAAAGACTTGCGTCACTGATAGAATGATTGTAGTTCGCTTGAAGTATTAATCAAACTTGATTTGTCCGCGAATTTCGCCACCGGGATTTAAAGCAGTGTGTATGTTGAGGTAATAACCGCCACGCAAAAAATCATCTTCCTTTACGACGAGCCCGTCAACTAAAAATGTTCCGGAATAAGATCCTGCTTGCGCAGTAGAATAGCCGGTGAAATTCTGAACGATGCCAGCGTTAAAGCCCGGTCCGGCAGAGCCGTGAATGTGCATGCCGGTAATTGGCCCGGTGAGTGAATTCCAGCGAACTGTATAAGTAAGTGTGCGTGTTGTTCGATTGTAAGCAAGATCCATAGTGCCGTTGGCAGCAACTGCTTTTGCAGGAACTTCCTGGCTTCCTTCGAGAGGAACATCTTTTTTACCGAGGATAGTTGTGTTAAGATCCTGGTTGCAGGAACCCAGGGAAATAACAAGGGCTAAACCCATAAGGAGGTTGAGCATTCTCATATGCAGTGTTTGTTTGATCAAATATAGCGTGGTTTTCTAAATTACCGGCAAAAATAAAGCCCTGAAATACTCGGTTGTTTACTTCAATAGTCCTTTGATTTCACTCAGTTTTAGTAATGCTTCAACAGGGGTAAGGCGATTGATATCCATCCCATCAAGCATCATTCGGATCTCTTCAAATGTTTCTGTGTGCGCATCGAATATCGACAACTGCAATTTTGGTGTATTCAGGTTTTTTACCTGGTCACCAATCGCCTGGCTGCCGTGCATTGCTTCGAGTTGTTTCAAAATTTCGTTGGCACGATTGATCAGTGCAGGAGGCATTCCCGCCATTTTCGCGACATGAATTCCAAAACTATGTGTACTTCCGCCAGCGGCAAGTTTTCTTAGAAAGATCACTTTATTACCAACTTCTTTATTGGTGATATGATAATTCCGAACGCGGGGAAACTTATTTTCCAATTCGTTCAGCTCATGATAGTGCGTGGCAAACAATGTTTTTGGCTGGCAGGTTGATTGATGAAGGTATTCAACAATACTCCAGGCAATGGATATGCCATCGTAGGTAGAAGTTCCGCGGCCGATTTCATCGAGTAGGATCAGGCTTTTTGAGGTGATATTGTTGATGATGCTGGCCGTTTCATTCATCTCGACCATGAAAGTACTCTCACCGCCGCTGAGATTATCTGAGGCACCGACGCGTGTAAAAATTTTGTCGGTTAGGGGGATACGTGGATTGGTTGCCGGAACAAAACTTCCCATATGAGCCATCAGGGTAATGATGGCAGTTTGTCGTAATAATGCACTTTTACCACTCATGTTTGGCCCGGTGAGAATGATGATCTGTTGGGCATCAGGCGAAAGTTGGATATCATTGGAGATATAAGCATCGCCTGCGGGTAGATTTCGTTCAATGACGGGGTGACGGCTCTCGAATAACTCAAGTTCTCCGCCTTCATGAAGAATTGGTTTTTTGTAATTGAACTGTATAGCATTGTTTGAAAAGCAAGCAATGCAATCAAGAATTGCAAGAATGTTTGCATTCACCTGCATTGGTGCGATATAATCCTGGAGCTCGAGCAAGAGTTGATCGTATAACCGTTGTTCGATGGCAAGAATCCGATCTTCGGCACCGACGATCTTTTCTTCATATTCTTTTAGTTCCGCAGTGATATATCGTTCGGCGTTCGCCAGTGTTTGCTTACGCATCCAGGCGGCTGGTACTTTATTTTTATGCGAATTTGTTACTTCAAGATAATAACCAAAAACATTGTTGAAGCTGATCTTTAGTGACGAGATACCGGTACGTTCTGATTCCGTTTGCTGCATTTGAACGAGATACTCTTTGCCGCCATGTGCGATGCGCCTGAGTTCATCGAGTTCTGCGTCCACGCCTTCCTGTATGACCGACCCTTTGACAATCGCAATTGGTGGAGTTTCGGTAATCGTAGTAAGAATTTTATCTTTTATATAGAGACACGGATTTAATGAATCGGCTAAGCGTTTCAGGTACCCATTGTCAGCTGCGGTAAAAAGTGTTTTGATTGACTCTACCTGTTGCAATCCTTTCGCGATATGCATTACTTCGCGGGGATTTATTTTCTTCAATGGTATTTTGCTCACGAGCCGTTCGATGTCTCCGCATTGCCGTAGTTTTTGAATTAGCGCAGAGCGATCGTCTGCTCCCTTTATAAGGTACTCAACGAGATTGAGGCGTTCATTGATTTTTGCAATGTCTTTCAAAGGAAGTACGATCCAACGTTTCAACATACGGGCACCCATCGGGCTCACCGTATTATCCAATACTTTTAATAATGAATTTCCGTCAGTACCCGGAGTATGAATAAGTTCAAGATTACGGATGGTAAAGCGATCCATCCATAAATAGTCATCGCGCTCGATACGCTGAATGGACGTGATATGTTGAAGATGCGGATGCTCGGTATCTTTTAAATAATGTAGGACTGCACCTGCAGCAACGATTCCGAGACGCATGCTGTTTATCCCGAAACCTTTTAATGAATGCGTTTGAAAATGTTTAAGCAAACATTCACTCGCATAAGCTTCTTCAAAGATCCAGTGTTCGAGATGATAGGTATAGAATTTATTCCCAAAGTTTTCTTTAAAAAACTTTTGTTGATTTCGTTGGAAGATGACTTCCGCGGGTTTTAAGGTTTGAAGAAGTTTGTCAATATATTCCTGGTCGCCTTCGGCAAGAAAGAATTCGCCCGTTGAGATATCGAGAAGCGCAAGACCAAATTTATCTTCACTGATATGAATGCCCGCAAGAAAGTTGTTGCTGTTAAATTCAAGCAACTTATCATTGGTTGCAAGCCCGGGCGTCACCATTTCAGTAACACCGCGTTTTACAATTCCTTTTGCGAGTTTGGGATCTTCGAGTTGATCGCAAATAGCGACACGATAACCTGCTTTTACCAACTTATGGAGATAGGTATCCAGCGCGTGATGGGGAAAACCGGCAAGTTCGCTTGATGACGGAGCACCGTTATTACGTTTCGTCAGCGTGATACCCAGAACCTGTGAGCTGATGATTGCATCCTGACCAAACGTTTCGTAAAAATCACCCACACGAAAAAGCAGAATAGCATCCGGATATTTCTGTTTGATGGCACGGTGCTGCTGCATTAACGGTGTATCGGAAGCGGTTTTAACCATGGGGAACAAATATAAAACCTTTAGCATGGGCTTAGAAGTCTAAAACACTTAAACTCCCGACGAATAATCCCCCAGTTACTCACATTTCCTAACGCATTGATTTTAATTGTTTCCCTGTGGAATACTAACTTTGCGCGATGCGAAAATTGAGCATGGATGAGTTGAACAGAAAGACCATAGAAGAATTCCGCGGTGCGGAGAAATTGCCAATCATCGTCGTGTTAGAAAATGTTCGTAGTGCCTATAATGTCGGAAGCGTTTTGCGTACCGCCGATGCTTTTTTGCTCCAGGCGGTTTACACAACCGGTTATACGCCTCATCCTCCCCATAAGCAAATCGATAAAACTGCGCTGGGTGCACATGAATCGGTACACTGCAAACATTTTGAAGATACAAAAAGCGCAATAGCAGAATTGAAAGCGGATGGTTTCACCGTGTATGCAGCAGAGCAGGCGCAGCAGAGTATTTTACTTCACCAGCTAAAAGCTGTTGACGAACAAAAGATCGCCGTTGTATTGGGAAATGAAGTGAGTGGAGTTGAGCAAGACACGATTCATCTTTGCGACGGATGCATTGAGATCCCTCAATTTGGAATGAAACATTCGTTGAATATTTCTGTTGCCGCCGGGGTACTGTTGTGGGAATTCGTAAAAAGCAGTTTCATGAAACTAAACGACAAATCAACTGTTGAGTAAAAAGCAGCAATGACTACCGTAAAAAATTATCTCAGTCTCATCAAGTTTTCACATACCATTTTCGCGATGCCGTTCGCGTTAATCGGTTTCGTACTTGGTGTTGTTGCATACAACGGCTCTTTTTCGGATTTCTCGTTTGATCGGCAAATCATTACAAAATTTATTCTTGTACTTGCCTGCATGGTACTTGCACGAAGTGCTGCTATGGCATTTAACCGTTACCTCGATCGCCAGTTTGACGCACAAAATCCGAGAACCGCGATTCGTGAAATTCCGGCAGGAATATTAAAAGCAGACAATGTTCTCTGGTTCACCATCGGGTGCAGTGCACTATTTATTATTTGTAGTTTCTTTATCAATCGTCTCTGTTTCTTTTTATCTCCCATCGCATTGTTCGTTGTACTCGGTTATAGTTTTACCAAACGCTTCACTCCACTGTGTCATCTTATTCTTGGGCTCGGTTTATCTCTTGCACCAATCGGTGCTTACCTGGCTGTGACGGGCGAATTCAATTTGTTGCCGGTCCTTTTTTCATTGACAGTTATCTGCTGGGTCAGTGGGTTCGATATTATTTATGCGTTGCAGGATGAAGAGTTTGATCGCTCTCAGCAATTGTATTCTATTCCTTCTGTGATGGGCAAACAGAAAGCACTGCGCGTGTCAGAATTTTTACATCTTATCAGCGCATTGCTTGTGATTGCTGCCGGTTGGTATGGTGATTTCCATTGGTTGTACTGGATTGGGGTTGCAGTTTTCTGTATCATGCTGATCTATCAACATTCAATCGTTAAACCCACGGATCTTCGTCGGGTAAATCTTGCGTTTATGACCGCTAACGGAGTTGCCAGTGTTGTATTTGCAATCTTTGTTATCGCCGACCTGGTTTTTACGGCGTATCGCTAATCTCCCAATCAAATAATATGGCTCGCATTCTTGCGCTTGATTATGGTCTTAAACGAACGGGTGTTGCCGTTACCGATCCCTTTCAGATTATTGCGACCGGTCTTACCACCGTTGAGACGCCGAAACTGCTTGCATTTTTAAAGAATTATTTTTTGCAGGAACAAGTGGAGCTACTGATTATCGGCGAGCCGAAAAATCTGGACGACACCGATACCCACGCCACCCCATTGGTCAAAAGAATGATCGTAAAGCTCAAAAAAGAATTCCCGCAATTGCCGATTCAAACGGTAGACGAGCGATACAGCTCGAAAAGGGCGAAAGAGGCGATGATCGATATGGGAATGCGAAAAAAACAGCGTAGAGATAAGGCGCTGGTAGATGAAATTGCAGCCACCATTTTATTACAGGAATACCTCCGAACGATCCAGGGCTAATTCAAACTTTTCGCTGCCAAATAGTTACTTTTGTGCCTTATTTTTTCACAAACAGTAGTGTTCGATTTATGATAATGCCAATTGTTGCCTACGGGGCCACCGTACTCAGATCTGTTGCAAAGGATATTGACCCCAGTTATCCAGGCCTCACAAAACTTATTGAAGACATGTGGGAAACAATGCATGCTAGTAATGGCGTTGGTTTAGCAGCTCCACAAGTCAATCGCGATATACGGTTATTTGTGATGGACAGTACACAGATTTTTGAGGGGATGGAAGCTGACGAACGTAAGCAATATTCTGACGATCCGGGTACCAAACAAGTTTTCATCAACGCGCATGTCCTCGAACTAAACGGAGAGGAGTGGAGCTACAATGAGGGGTGCTTGAGTATTCCGAAAATTCGCGAAGATATTTCCCGCGCTGAAGAGGTAGTGTTAGAATACCTCGACGAAAATTTCCAACCGTTTTCTAAAACATTCAACGGAATTACTGCCCGGGTAATTTTGCATGAATATGATCATATCGAAGGCAAACTTTTCATTGATTATCTGAAACCCCTCAGACGAAAATTGCTCCGTGGAAAATTAGATGATATTTCAAAGGGCAAGATTAAAGTGGATTACAAGATGACCTTCGCGAAGTAGGTCGGTCTGCACTTGCCATAAACTCGTTTATGAAGCAGGTCAATTACAGATTCCTTTTTGTTTTTAGCGTTGCGTTTGCGATGCTTCTCCTGGTTGCACAACGCGTTGTCTTAGCCCAACCGGACAGTACAGTTCGTGAAGGCCGCCGTATCGTTACATTGAAACCGGTTGTTGTTCGCAATAACCTCAATGTCGCTGCTTTTATTGAGCGCGTGAAAAACGATAGCAGTTTCTTCAAAGCATTTCGGAATCTCCGAGTGATCGGTTACACATCCCTGAATGATATCCAGGTATTCGATCGAAATGATAAAGTTCGTGCGTCATTGCATAGCAAAACAATTCAATACCGCGAAGGCAGTTGTCGCTGGATGAAAGTTGTTGAAGAAAAGACTTCCGGAGATTTTTATGATGATGAAGGGGACTTCAATTATTACACCGCACAATTGTACGGCAGTTTGTTTCTGTCGCGCGATACCATTTGCGGCGAGAACAATATTGTGAAAGGGATCGAGTTTAATCCGCGAGGCAAATCGCGCATGGATAAACATAAAGAACAACTAAAAATGCTTTTTTTCAACCCGGGCAAAAAAATTCCCGGGCTTCCATTCATTGGAAATAAAATTGCTTTATTCGATGATGATGTTTCGGCCTTGTACGATTTCGTTATTGATTTGGTTGAATTTATAAATTAAATTTGCTATGTGTTCAAAATATAGCCACGCGCGGATCTGGATGAG
>JACMLR010000551.1 GCA_014379515.1 Chitinophagaceae bacterium | reverse complement strand
TTAAACTGTTACTGATTATTTTAATGCTATTTGAAAACTGGCGATGCGGACACCTTTCTTATCAGGGTTCTCTTCGGCGGGTGCAAAATTTGTTGCTTTGTCGACTACCCGGCCAACCTTACGGAAAAAGCCACGCATTTTTGATTTATTACTTACTGAAGTATTAAGAACTTGAATTTGATCACCGTCATTGCTTGCATAAGTTGCAGTCATCGGTTGCGGATCGTCTTTGCTTAACTCCTCGAATGTTACTGCCTCATCAACTATCCTTTTTTCTATCCCCGCTTTGATGGGATGCTCTGCTGCTACAATCCCGGTCTCTATAGGTGTAACGGTCGTCTCTTCCGGAATGTTACGGAGATTCGAAGATTTTTTTACAAGAGTTGGATTAACAGCAAGCAGTGGTTGTTCTTCACGAACAAGCCGAGGCTGAACAATTTGTTTTCCCGTTTTCTCGGATGGAGTTATTGAATTCGGTTCAATAACATCTTTCTCGTCTGCAGTTGCAAGTGCCGGAGCTTTCGCTTCCTTATCATTAATAATATTGGCGGGTTTTGGATGTGTCGAAGGAATTTCCTGGGCAACTTCAGGAGCTGCAGGGTTTTTGTTATCGCCAAGATATAACCACGCTGCAAGACCAAGTGAAATAAACACAACTGCTGCTGCAGCAATTCTCCACCAGCGAATAACTACTACCTTCTCATCTTTTTCTGAACGATAAAGCAAGGATTTATCAGGAAAAAGAACACTTGTATCTGGAGACAAGCGCACTTGTTGCATCAATTCGAAGTCGGATTGATAGGCAGAATTTTTATAAACGAATTGTTCTACCTGGTCTTTCTCTTCGTTTGTCAGCTCATCATCACCATATAAAATAAAATATTCTTCGTAATTCGATTCGTTAACCGGGTTTGCCGGAGCGCTATTTCTTAATAAAGATGCTTTGTCATCAAAAGTTAGTTTCCGATCTACCCGTAATACTGTTTCAAGTAACATATCCAGTTCTCCACGGAGGTCCGGATTCTCCTGTACAAACTGTTCTACTGCTTGTTTGTCCGCGGCGTTTAACTCGCCATCGGTATACAGTAAAAAATATTCTTCGTAATTAAATCTGTTGATGTTCATGTTACATAACGTTTTCAGGGCTTACCAAATAATTTTTCAGCTGAATACGCGCACGATGCAAATACACTTTTACCTGGCTTTCATTCAATCCTGTAATTTTTCCTATCTCTTCGTATGAATACCCTTCATAGTCTTTCAACAACACAAGCGATCGTTGGGTCTCACTTAATCTGCTAAGGGCCTCTTCTAAAACTTTCTTTGCATTTGTTACAGGTCGATCGCTGATTCGTGCATCATCCCGGAATTCATCTTTCAACGTGATCCGCTTTACTTTTCTAAGATGATCGATCATTTGATGGTAAGCGACGGTGAACAAATAGCTCTTGCTCTTGGCATTATCAACATCTTCTCTGTTGATCCACATTTTCTCGAACGCTGTTTGAACCACATCTCTAGAATCTTCTTCATGTCGAAGATTTTTGAAAATGAATCGATACACATTATCTGCGTACAAATTCACACATTGGTTATATTCTCTCTCGGTCATAAGCAGGTTTGTCGGAAATAGTTAAGAAAATAATACTAGTAATACGATTGGCTACTTCTTAATGTTACAGCAGCCTCTAAAATAATCGAAAATAAAAAAGAGGCCTGGAAAAGCCTCTCGAAACAATATAGTATGTTGAAAATCAATCTTGTTGAGTGGTTCCAGCAGATACAACCATTCTTCCCAATGCCTCCAAAATCATAAAACTGCTCTTATACCCCGCCGGTGAGCTTTCCTTTAACGCACAGCTTTCATCTCTCTGAGCTTGTGGATTTCGTGTTGATGCAAAGACAATCAACGTCGTCGTGGCAATCGTAGTTGCCAAAATCAATCGGATGAAAGTTTTCCTGAACATAAGAGTTGCTTTGAATATTGGACGAAGTTATTTTGAAAATGTTACAGGCATTTTAAATATTCCTTAAAATGCGTAAAATCATCGGTCAACTGCAGAATTTGGGGGACGAATAGTTTTTGAACTGACTGCCCGAATTCTCCTTCCGGTTCATTTCGCTATTTTTGGCCTCCTAAATTAAGTTTCGATGAACGATAAATTTGTGCAACGGATTGCAAATGAGCTCGAAGAAATCAAAGTCGCCGGTCTTTTCAAAACCGAGCGCATTATAGAATCCGCGCAAGGTGCAGAGATCAAAGTCAGTGGGAAGAAGGTCCTTAACTTTTGCGCTAACAATTACCTGGGCTTATCATCGCACCCTAAAGTGGTGGAAGCCGGTAAAAAATATATTGATCATCGGGGGTTTGGCCTGAGCAGTGTTCGCTTCATTTGTGGCACTCAGGATATTCACAAGGAGCTGGAAGCTAAGCTTTCAACCTTCCTGGGAACCGAGGATACAATTCTGTATGCCGCAGCATTCGATGCAAATGGCGGTGTGTTTGAACCATTATTTGGTGAACAGGATGCAATCATCTCTGATGCATTGAATCATGCTTCCATTATAGACGGAGTTCGGCTTTGCAAGGCTCAACGCTTCAGATACGAGCATAACAATATGAGCGACCTCGAGCTGAAGCTCCAGGAATCAGCCAACCTTAGAAGCCGAATCATAGTAACTGATGGCTCATTCAGTATGGACGGTACAATTGCACAATTGGACAGGATTGTTGGGCTGGCTGAGAAATACGATGCGATCATAATGGTCGATGAATGTCATAGCAGCGGATTCCTGGGGAAGACTGGTCGCGGCACCCATGAGTACAGAGGCGTGGTTGGAAAAATCGATATCATCACTGGTACATTGGGCAAAGCACTTGGCGGAGCATCTGGCGGGTTTACAAGCGGACGAAAAGAAATTATCGACCTGCTGCGGCAACGTTCACGTCCCTATCTCTTTTCAAATACAGTTGCGCCAAGCATCGTAGGTGCGTCAATTGTTGTACTTGATTTATTAAGTCAAACCACGGAACTACGCGATAAACTCGAAACCAATACGCGCTACTTCAGAACTAAAATGACTGAAGCCGGGTTCGATATCAAACCCGGAGATCATCCCATTGTTCCTATTATGTTGTACGACGCAGTTGTAGCACAACAATTTGCTGCGCGATTGTTAGAGGAAGGCATTTATGTAATCGGATTTTTCTTTCCTGTAGTTGCAAAAGGACAGGCACGGATCCGGGTTCAACTTAGTGCCGCACACGAACAAAACCATCTTGATAAAGCCATCGCTGCCTTTACGAAAGTTGGGCGTGAACTGAACGTATTGAAATAAGCAGTGATTATCGCACGGCGATCATACTAATTTCAACATTCACGTTCTTTGGCAATCCTTTCACTGCAACGGTTTCTCTCGCAGGAAAATCGCCGCTGAAATGTTTTCCATAAACTTCATTTACCGTTGCAAACAAACTCATATCACTCAGGAAAATAGTTGTTTTTACAACATGGCCGAAGTCGAGCCCGGCTTCGCTAAGAATAGCCTTGAGATTTTTCATCACCTGTTCAGTTTCTCCCGCAGCATCGGTTGCTTCAACATTACCTGTTGCTGGGTTAATTGCAACCTGACCGGAAATAAATAAAAAGCCATTACTGGATACGGCCTGGCTGTACGGACCAATCGGGTCCGGCGCATCGCTGGTTTTGATAATTTGTTTTTCCATATTTCAAAAATAGAGAAACCTGTATTTCAGTTGGGTAACAATTTGAAATAACCCTTCGGTTAAAAACAAGGTGCGAAGGATGGCAGCACATAAAAACCGTTCTTTGCATAAATTTTTCTAATGACAATTGCAGCACTGGCTGATCCCCTGTTAAAAGATGAATGGCTTCAAAAAGCACAATCACCCGATGTTGAAATACGCTGGTGTGGATCAGTCAAAACCCTTGTTGCTACAGTTGCGGATGTTTATGTTGATTTACTATTCACAGCGGACAATGAGCGCACAAAGCATTTAATGATGCGATCGACATCTCCATTTTTCATTAACGCGGTAGAAAGCACAACAAAGGACGCAGGCTCAGCATTTATTCGAATTAACGCATGGCCAGGTTTCTTGAAAAGAGATACAGTTGAAGTTGCAGTGCCCGGCCCGCAGCATGAGGCAACAGTCTCAACCATCTTCACAAAGCTTAATTGGAAATACCAACTGGTTCCGGATATTCCGGGGATGATAACGCCACGAATCATTGCTACGATCATTAATGAAGCCTATTTCACTTTTGGTGATGGCATCAGTACAAAGGATGAAATTGATATTGCAATGAAATTGGGCACCAGTTATCCGTATGGCCCTTTTGAATGGGCTGAAAAAATCGGGCTTAATAAAATCCATGCCTTGCTGATAGCAATGGCGAAATTGGATAAGCGCTACGAAATTGCACCCGCACTTGAAACGGCCATCCGCCAGCAAACGATTCAATAAACCATCATGTCTTTTATTTTACATATTGATACTGCAACGGAATCAGGTCTCATTTGCTTGTCGCAAAACGAAAAATTATTAGCAAGCGCAAAGAACTTCGCCGCCCAGGATCATGCACGCTGGCTGCATCCGGCGATAAGCAATATGTTATCTGAGAGCGGAGTTGATATAAAGGAGCTTGCAGCGATTACTATCACCTCCGGGCCGGGGTCATATACCGGTTTGCGAGTGGCGATGGCGAGCGCAAAAGGTTTATGCTTTGCATTGAAAATTCCATTAATAACGGTCAATACGTTAAAGTTTATTGCCAAAGCAACTATTGATTCGGTTGATGAACAGTTGGTTGAGAAAAGTCTTTTTTGCCCACTTATTGATGCGAGAAGAATGGAAGTTTTTACTGCTATCTACAACTCGCAGCTGGATGAAGTTTTACCTCCTCAAGCGTTGATTCTCGATGAGCAAAGTTTTGTTGCGAAACTTGATTTGCAGACGGTGATTTTTTCAGGAAACGGAATAGCAAAATGGCAACAGTTATGTACGCATGACAACGCCGTATTTGCAGACGTAATTCCATCTCCGCAATCATTCATAAGTCTTACATATTCCAAATTTTCGGCGGGTGAGTTCACCGCTCCTGCCTACGCAGAGCCCGTTTACCTCAAAGAATTTTACACTCATCCCAAAAAATAACCAACGACAACTTTTACTTCCATTCCGGGAAGAAGTATCCGATTACAGGTTAAATTTGGTAATTGTCCAACCTCATCAAATTTAAAAAAAGGCGGATTAGACATGAACACGGTGAGCACTTATTCAATGTTCTTGAATGCAGAAGAAAGCAGTTTGAAGGTCGATTTTGTTAGTCTCAAAAAGGGTGCGATGATCCTGCGTGCACTAAATCACAAACTACGTCAGCAAATAGTGAAATTGATCGATGAACGAAAGCGGATCACGGTTACTGAAATTTATGTCCATTTAAGGCTGGAGCAATCGGTTGCTTCACAGCATTTGGCCATCCTTCGTCGTGCCGGAATTGTTAAAACTGACCGGGACGGAAAATTTATTTATTACAGCATTAGCACTCAGCGAATCACGCAGATCATGAAATGTGTTGACGACCTGATTTCCTGACCTGGTATGTTATAAATTGTTGGAAAGCGGAAGCACGTGGCTGTTTCCGCTTTCTCGTTTTAAAACTACCTTTGCAGCAAACGTTTAATATGTACATAGAGCAATTATATACAGGCTGTTTAAGCGAGGCAGCTTATTATATAGAGAGTGATGGAGTGGCAGCAGTCATTGATCCATTAAGAGATATAGACGTTTATCTGCAGCTAGCCACTGAACGCAAAGCCAGGATTGCCTATATTTTCGAAACACATTTCCACGCCGACTTTGTTAGCGGCCACCTTGATTTGAGCAACGCAACCGGCGCACCAATTGTTTATGGTCCACAAACGGAAACGAAGTTTCCGGTTCACGTGGCCACTGATGGTGAACGTTTTAATATCGGAAAGCTAAGCATCGAAGTATTGCATACTCCCGGACATACAATTGAATCAGCTTGTTATCTGCTTCGCGATGAGAACGGCAAAGAACACGCTGTTTTTACAGGTGATACATTATTTGTTGGTGATGTTGGTCGGCCGGATTTGGCCCAGGGCTCCGAAATAACAATGGAAGATCTGGCTGGCATGTTGTATGAAAGTCTGCAAAAGAAAATAATTACACTGCCCGACGATGTAATCGTATATCCTGCCCATGGAGCTGGAAGTAGTTGCGGAAAAAATATGGGACCGGAAACATTCAGCACAATTGGTGAGCAAAAAGAAACGAACTATGCATTGCGGTCTGAATCAAAAACAGCGTTTATCAAATCTGTAACCGAGGGTTTAACAGCGCCTCCTCAATACTTTCCTGTTAATGCGCAAATAAATAAAGATGGATACGATAGCCTCAATGAAGTGCTGGCGAAAGCATTGCAACCATTGAGTGTCGAAGCATTGAAAAAATTAATTGCCGACGACGCGATCATTGTAGACACTCGTCATGCAGAAGTATTTACAAACGGCTTTGTTCCAGGATCTATTTTTATTGGACTAGAAGGTCGCTTTGCTGAATGGGCAGGAAGCCTTTTACCTTTTGATAAGTTGCTTGTTCTTGTTACTGAAACCGGAAAAGAAAGAGAAACCGCAATTCGTCTCGCACGTGTTGGCTTTTCCAATATGGGTGGATATATCGATGGTGGCTTCGAAGCGTGGGTAAAAGCCGGTGAAGACGTTGACATGATCGTTAACATCGAAGCAGATGAACTTGCGATGGATATTCCTTTTGATGAACGACTTCTGGTGGTAGATGTTCGACGCGAGACCGAATTTGCAGATGGTCATGTAAAAGACGCCGTTAACATTCCATTGACTGAAATGAATGATCCGGCAAGCATGGCAAACATCGAAGATCAACAAAACATGTACGTGCATTGTGCTGGTGGTTATCGAAGCGTAATTGCATCCTCGCTATTAAAAAGACAGGGATTGCACAATCTTCGAAATGTGGTCGGTGGTTGGGAAAAAATTAAAGAACAAGAGAAGATCGAGCAAGAAAAAGTAAATAGTGTGCTGAACTAAACATGTTCATAGATATTTATCTTAAACCTTCTGCATACCGCAGAAGGTTTTTGTTTGCATGCAACATTTGCGCATACACGAGGTCTTTTGATTGTTCCAAACGCTAAGGACTCGATAAAAACTGCCATTGGTCATGCAATTCTGCCGTTTCAGATAAAAGAATTGTATTGGGCGTGGGTCAATGTTATTTTTATCCTGCTTCTGAAACATTTGTAACAAAACCACCCCTGATTCCGTCAAATTGCAAAGTGCCATATGCCAGCCAAAACTACCATAGCTTTTTGTTTACTTTTTTTATGTACGATCTTCTGTTACTCGCAAGAGCGCATTGAATTAAAACTACCGGCAAATCGTACCAAACAAGTAGTTAACATTGATGGAAACTTGAACGACCCTGCATGGAAGGATGCTGCGTTAATGACAAATCTTGTTGAATTCAGACCTACTATCGGCGCTAAAGAACTCTATGAAGTTCGAACCGAGACCTGGTTAATGTATGATGATGATGGAATTTACTTCGGGGGTTATTGTCACGAACGTACGAAGGATAGCATTTCTAAGGAACTTGCTGGCAGAGATGGTTTTGGAATGAACGATTATGTTGGTCTCATCTTCGACACCTACCACGATAAAATAAACGGCTTTGAATATTTTGTAACTCCCCTTAACGAGCAGTGGGACGCAAAGATGTCGCCATCAAGTGCTGATAGCGATAATGGCGGTGAAGACTTTAGTTGGAACGCCGTATGGAAAAGTGGTGCAGTGATCCATAATGATGGATGGAGCTTTGAGATGTTTATACCGTACTCGGCTATACGCTTCGGAAAAGATAAAGTGCAGGATTGGGGCCTTAACATCACGCGTCGTCGTCGGAAAACGGAGCAACAGTACACCTGGAATCCGATCAACCCGAATGTAAATGGATTTCTTACGCAGGAAGGTGTTTGGACTGGTATAACGAATATTAAGCCACCCATTCGCCTGCAATTTTCACCATATTTTTCAGTCTATACAAACCACTATCCATCAGCAACTACAGGTATAAAAAGTTGGACCAACCAGGTCAACGGCGGTTTGGATGTGAAGTATGGCATTAACCAGGCATTTACACTCGATGCAACACTAATACCTGATTTCGGCCAGGTACAAAGCGACAACCAGGTTTTAAACCTAACACCCTTCGAAGTTCGCTTCAATGAGAACCGTTCTTTTTTTACCGAAGGAACAGAGTTATTCAGCAAGGGAAATCTTTTTTATTCACGCCGGATCGGCGGAACGCCGCTGCATTTATATGATGCGGGTGGAAATATTGGTGTCAATGAAAAATTACTTAAAAATCCGTCCGAATCTAAACTCATCAACGCCTCCAAAATTTCGGGCCGAACCCAAAACGGATTTGGCATCGGTTTTCTAAATGCGATAACAAAACCGCAATACGCAACCATTGAAACAGCAACAGGTGAGGAGCGGAAATATGAAACCGACCCATTGACCAACTATAATATCCTGGTTCTCGATCAAACACTAAAAAATAATTCCACCATTACATTAGTAAACACAAGTGTTTTAAGAAGTGGGAGCGACTATGACGCAAACGTAACAGCAGGTTTGTTTGATCTATACGACAAGAAAAATGTTTGGAACATTAATGGTAAGATAGCAACAAGTATGTTGTTCAATTATGAGCCGGGTGGTAAAACGAGAACCGGTTATAATCACCGCGTCAGCTTCGGAAAAAATAGCGGTCTTTTCACTTTCAACGTTTGGCAGGAAGTGATGGATACAAAATATACGCATAATGATCTTGGCTATTTCACCAACAACAATTTTGTTGACCATGGCGCTTATATGGGTTACCGATGGGTTGTACCAAAGGACTGGTATAACCGCATCAATGTGAACTTCAATGCGAATGTGAGCAGGTTATTGACCCCAATTGGAACGATCGACACTAAATTCCAAACTGCATCAGTTGGTGTGAACGCAAATGCCCAAACAAAAAAACTTTCATGGGTTGGAGTTAATGCGCGGTTTACGGGCGTTCAGAATGATTTTTATGAACCTCGATTAACTGGCTATCATTTTCGGCGTGGTGCAACTGTTCAGTTAGGAACCTGGTACGAAAGTAACGGCGCTAAAAAATATTCCTTCTTCACAGAATTGTATGGCTTTAAATCAATCAACTTTTACGATCAGTTTGTCGTCGATTTTGCCTTAGGCCAGAACTATCGATTCAATCAACAATTCTCTGTATCCTATCGGATTGGATGGTCGCCTCGTTACAACGGTATTGGTTTTGCGACGATCGATTCTGATCGCGATAAAATAATTTTTGGAAGACGTAAAGTGAATACTATTGAGAATGTCCTGAGCTTTAAGTACAATTTCACCAATAAGATGGGCCTTACTTTCCGTGCGCGCCATTATATGAGTTCCGTTCATAACAGAGCTTACTATTGGTTGCAAAACAGCGGCAAATTAACGGTTGATAATTATTTTACCGGCAATGCCGATCGTAATGTGAATTTTTTCAACATCGATATGGTCTATACCTGGCAGTTTGCACCGGGCAGTTTCCTGAATATTGTTTGGAAAGATGCGGCCGCATATCAGCACGATGAAGTTGAGAGAAATTATTTCAAGAACTTCGAACGCACGTTTAATTCCGATCAAAACAATAATCTTTCCATCAAAGTGATTTACTTTCTTGATTACTTGCAATTGAAACGCAAGAGGAATTAAAGTAACGGTCCATAACTCTCTTTATACTCGTGCTTCCATCTGCGATGACTCCACAAGTAATTTGCAGGCTTTTTTTGAATTGATCTCTCAAGAAATTTAATGTAGAGCCGGGTAATATCTCCATTTGCCATTGTCCTGGGAGTATCCGTAAGAAACTCTGTGTCGAGATGATAGTACCCTCTTTTATCTGTAGGATAAAAATGAGCAAAAACAATTGCTGCATCCATTGACCGAGCGCCTTTTTCGGGTCCCGTTACGAAGGCAGTAGGTCTGCCAAAAAAATTTGTCCAATACGCTGTTGCCGGATTTCCGGGACTTTGATCTCCAACATTGGCCAGCACATGCTTTGTATTGGCGTATTTAATATAGTTGCGCCGGAAATTTACAGCCGGAATCAATTTGCTCCCGAAACGGCTTCGCAAGTCGTATACAAGTTTGTTGAATGCTTTATTTCCAACAGGCATGTAAATCACAACCAGCGGATACTTTAATCCTCTCGACAAACCCCAATTTGCATATTCCCAATTGAAATTGTGCATTGAAACGATATGGATTGGTTTACCACACTCATATGCTTTTTCCATTCCATCGAGATTCAATGAAAAGCGTTTGGCGAAAGATTTCTCCGGCATCGACAGCATCTTGATCGTTTCAATAAACGTATCAACAAAATTGTGATAGAAATCTTTTGCGATCCTGGTTCGTTCGTTTTCGGATTTGCCCGGAAAAGCAATCAGTAAATTAGTCATGACTACCTTTTTCCGGTAACCAAAGACATAATAAAGAATCGCATAAATGCCATCGGCAAAAAAATACAATACCGGGAATGGCAATAAAGAGATTAAATAAAGCGGTATGTAAATGAGGTAGTACATTAATATGGATCGACTTAATCGACCGTAGGAGATGGCGGTAAATTGATCCAGTTTTTGGCTTCCTGCTCAATATGTTTCAACTCCACTTTTACGTGGAATTTATTTCGAAGATGTCGTGCCAGTGCATCTGCCGCATAAACGCTTCGATGCTGGCCGCCAGTACATCCAAAATTCACCATTAGGTTTTCAAATCTACGTTTGATAAAATCTTCGACAGTTATATCGACGATATCGAACACACTATTCAGAAATTCCGGCATTCGGGTTTGTTGCTCAAGAAAATCTTTCACTTCTTTATCGCGTCCAGTTTGAGTTTTATATGGGGCAAGTCTGCCGGGATTCAGAATTCCCCGACAATCGAAAACATAACCTCCACCATTGATACTCGGGTCCGGAGGGATCCCTTTTCTATAGCTGAAACTATGGATGCGTATGATTAATGGCGTATCGTCTGTGGCGCGTAATGGAGTGAAGCGATCAACAATTTCGTCGCTGATACAAATTTCGAGAACTCTCTTAAACTCCGGAACAGAGATTCCCATACTTTGATTGTCAATAAACCATTTAAGGTTAGCCAACGCTTGAGGGATACTGGTTAAAAATTGCGCTTTGCGTTCAAACAATCCGCGGAAGCCATACGCGCCGAGTACTTGCAACAAACGAATCAACACATAACCATGGTACTGGCTCTTAAACACATTGCGATCGAGTGATTGTCCAATTAATTCTTCGAATGAATCCATGTAATCCGACAACAAATTTTTCTTCCAGTCGTCAGGTAAATTCGCCCGCGCTTGCCAAAGCATACTTGCAACATCGTACTGTGGTGCGCCGCGCATACCACCCTGGTAATCGATAAACGCAACAGACTCATCGGGCTGAATCATGATGTTGCGGCTTTGAAAGTCGCGGAACATGAAGTATTTATATTCCGTATGAGTGAGGTAGCTGCTTAGTGCGTCGAAGTCATCAATCAATTTTTGCTTATCGTATGGCTTGCGCAAGGCATCAAGAAAATAATACTTGAAGTAGAGAAGATCAGCAAGAATAGCCTGCTTACCAAATTCCTGGTTGGTTAAACATTTGGTGTAATCAAGACTTTCGTGACCGAGCACTTGTAATTTTGCCAGTTCTGAAAGGCTCCTTTTAAACAGTTGATACACATGATCTGTGAACCCTTCTTCTTCTAAACAATTGAGCAAAGAAATTCCGCCCAGATCCTGCTGGAGATATATCGTGCGATCATCAGAGACAGCAAATATTTCCGGAATGGGTAATTCCCGCTCCTTAAAATGGTTTGAAAAATAAATGAAAGCGTCGTTCTCCGGAATATTTGCTCCATGCGTCGCAATCACCGGTTCGTCATCAGTATGAATGCGATAGTATCGACGATCGGACCCTGCCTGTGGCAATAATTCGATTCGCGCCGGTTTCTTATTACTCCAGGCATAGTATAGCTGATCAATTGCTTCTAAAACAGATTGCATGATCGCGAAATTAGGGTATGCTGGAGGATTTGAGAAGTCAGATTATTCGACTTGCATGTAAGCGCTTAGATGGATTTAAGATCAAAGGATGGTCTGAAATGTTCGGCCTTTACATCCGATGCTGCGTCGGCAGCACCAATTTTATAAAGCGTTTCTACATTGTCGCCATTGCTCATTTCAACAATATGCGAAAGCGATTGATAATCTTTTTTCTCTTCAAAGCCCAGTCGTTTCAAATTTTCGATCGTCATATCGACATTGTACCGGTTATAAGTGAGAACCGGTTGATTGCCTAACATGTCATTCTCCATTTTGCCAATCTGCAAGTCGATTTGTTTTTTCGTATCGCTGCGCGACATCCATTGCAATAAAACCTGGTTCAACCAGCTTGCATCCTGCATCAGCATATCCGGTACAGATGAAGCCCAGCTCAACATCCAATTATCGGTGATGTCGCCAATTGTAGTGTTGAATGATGAAGTTCCAGTTCCCAATGAAACCAGGAAAATGTTTTCTTCTCCTGCCTGCCATTTGAATGGAAAACCTTTCAGAGTGGCGACCATCAGCAGATACAGCGCGGGGTTATTGGCAGTGCTAACGCCACCATCTACAAATGCTGCGTTTTGTTTATTTCCAACATCAATTATTTCGGGAATGAAATACGTCGGGGCAGCAGTGCTTGCGCGTACAACATCTTTAAGAGGAATCTTTCCATTTTCCCCGAGCTTTGTATCATTGAAGAAGCGACCTGCAGGATGATTATTGAGTGTCCAGGTACTGTTGGTGTCTGCACGTTTTGCGAATACGCAAAGTCCCGTTTTTATTTCGGCGCCTCCGAGTAAAATATCACCACCTTTTCCATCTGAAAATGCTTCAGAGAGGTGTTTCTTAAGATTCTTTTCGTCAAATCTTGCACGCAGTGCTTTTCTTATGTGAAGTAAGTCCCAGATTTTGTTCTTGTCTTCGAAAATCATTCCACCCAGCTTGAAATATTTTTCTTTTATATCACTCACGCGCATTCCTATTGCGAGGCAGGCGGCAATGATCGAACCGGTGCTCGTTCCACCAATGAGGTCGAAGTAATCTGACAATCGGAATTTATCCGGTTCGATCACATTTTTATGCCTTTCGCTTAAGATCTTCTCCATCACCTCGAGGTAGCCGATGGTAATCGCACCGCGTATTCCACCACCATCGAGCGATAAAATTCGTTTTTGATTTGTGTCGTTGCCGAGATGTTGCTGAAGCGAAGGCATAAGGTTAGTTTTAAGTTTTAGTAGTAGATATATTTAATGGATCAGTAGTAACTAATTAAACATGGAGTGAACTAATGACATCCTGGATTGCATTTTCCAGCTTCGCTTTATCTGCTTCGCGGCAATCAATCCAATTAAAGATTTCAAACATTGTAGGAAGCTCCGGATGATCATGGAGATAAATGTTCATGATAATATTTTGCCCGGTCCGGTTCTGACGAACTTTTGCACACTGAAATTCATCCCAGCAGGCGGGCGACTCATCAAATTCGCGCGACAGAAAGATCAACACTTTTTTACTTCGATCAATACACCTTGAAATTTGTTTCAACCATTGACCTCCTTTTGGAATGCTGTCGCTATCATAAAACAATTTTAACGTAGGATATTTCTGCCTCATTTGATCTATAAAATACCTGACATGATCTTTGTTTTTGTGAGCGTAGCTGATGAAAATGTCGAATTGTTCCGGTTGAGGTTGCGCTTGCGGAATTGGAGCAATTGGTGCAGGAAGGGGCTCACTTCTTGGTGCAAGTGGTATAGCGGTACCTGCGCTGCGCGATGGTAGAGTGGTTGTGGCTGGTTCCGATAAAAAAACAGAGCGCCGCCGTTTTTTTGTATCAATAACTTCAGGGTCGCGATAGCGGTCAAAAACTTTTTGTAGTTGTTCGGCTTTTTCTTTGTTGATCTCAACTATCTTAATCGACTGCAAAGGTAAACCGCGTTGAAGCCAAAAGATGGCAGCTTCAACTATTGATGCAGTAATTCTCATTGCTGATGCTTGCTGCTTACCAGCTGCAACGGTTGTCATCGCTACATGATTCACCAGGTCATCGAAAACAAAATTATTCATGCATCTAAAGATGTCGGCGACATATTCCGCGGCATCGTCCTTTGTTTTTTCAGGTTCGAAACAGAGAATCCGACTAAAATGGAATATTTGTTTTTGTTCCAGGGGAAGTTCTTTTGAGATCCAGCACCACAAGTTTTTTCGATGATCGCTTTCTTTATCCTGGGCGAGAGCTGCAACCGAAAGTCCGCGTTGATCAAGTGCGCCGATCAAACTATTGGGTGTTGGAGTATAATCGTTTGGAAAAGCAGATAACACAACAATGTCGATGTTGAACTCAGGCGGTAGCGCGGAGAGGTCTCCGTGGTATAATTCAATGTCGGCAAAACCGTCGGTAGTTTTTACCTGGATATAGTCAAGTAATTGCATAGGAAGGTGTTCGATACTAAAGATACGAAGACTGTTATTACCTGCCTATACCACGAAGGGGTGATTGATTGAATGGCGGAAGTTGGTGAGTTAATGGTAGGTCGAGAATTGAGCATGTCGGATAGAGCATGTGCGAATGTGCGAATGACTAATGTGCGAATTCATCCGTTTGATTATGCTGTTTGGTCTAAATGTGCAAAATATGCAAATGTGCAAAATGCCTTCAGTCGATTAGCCGGATATGAGATAGGCGAATACCTATTCAACAATTGAATAAGTGCTGATGTAGAAACTCAAACGGGTTGATTCAATGAATTTTGCACATTTGCATATTTCGCACATTTAGACCAAAGAGCATACTCGAATGGATGAATTCGCACATTAGTCATTCGCACATTCAATCACTCAAACATCTTCTCCGCTTCTCCCACAGAATCCGGTTTTCCCACATCAATTAATAGTCCGCCGCTATGATCAAAGGCTTTGAT
>JACMLR010000550.1 GCA_014379515.1 Chitinophagaceae bacterium | reverse complement strand
TTCGTGTGCCCCATTCGATATATGCAACAAACGCAGATCGAAATTCCGGGTCCTCAGGCAATTTTATTTCATCTGCCGATTCTAATAACAATTTCACCCATTGCTTCGGTGAGTTTCCCTTAAATGCTTTCCCAGGTGCTTTTGAATCATAGAATATCGAATATAGAATATCGAATATAGAATATTGAATGTAGAATGCCGTATGAATATCCCGAAAGCAAATGATAGTGTGAATTGGTAACTTCGCAGGACGTAATTTGACCTTATGCATTCCTTTGTCGAGAAACAATCAATCGTTCGCAAGATCTGGGGGAAGAGCGATACCGTTCTTTTCATCTTCGCTGGTGCTTCAGCGGAATTTGCACTCAATAAAGCTGTCGACTGGCTATATTTCACTGGGCGACTTCCTGCCGATCCGATTGGTCGGCTGTTCTCGACCGTTAGTTACGCGCGGAAAATTGTTTTTGCTTCAATGGACGACGCCAATAAGGCAATCGACACGATGCGCCTTATTCATACTGCTGTTGAAAAAAACCGGGGCTTCTCCATACCAGACTGGGCCTATCGAGATGTACTCTTCATGCTCATCTATTACTCTATCGCCTCGTATGAACTATTGGAAAAAAAATTAAGCGAAGAAGAGAAAGAGGAGGTTTACAATGTTTTTTATCGTGTCGGAATTAGAATGGGCTTGAAAGACCTTCCCATTAACTACGTTACCTGGCTTCCAGTGCGAGATGCTCATCTCCTGGAAGATCTACAACAAAGCGAACACACATTAGATCTCTTCAAACAATATAAAAAGCACCTGGGTGCTATGCGTTTTAAGGTATTGATTGAAGGTCAAAAATTACTTGTTCCAGATCGAGTGAAGGAATTATTACACTTCAGCGATTTTTCATTACTTAGCCCTGTGTTACCGGTTTATAAAATTAGTCGACTGATGAAAATGGATTGGTTGTTAAAGAATATTTTGCTGCCGGCAGACTATAAAGATCAGATCAATCAATTAGATATTGAGCCTGATTAGCGTGTCCTGATACTGTAGCACTCTTGAATTATTTGAAAAGTAATATCTGCAATTAATTTCTCTCGATATCCATAATCTCTCCTGCTTCCAACATTCTTTTTAATTCGATTTTTGCCAAGGGAACAACAAAATCAGCATACGCCCCGGTACCTCTTTTCTTCAAATCATTCAGACCCGACATCTTGTTTGTCTCGAAATTATTTACATAAACAAAAACGGAATCTTTCTGAACCTCCGCAACTTTATAAATGGTGTATTGATTATCTGTTGTGCGAATCTCGAAAATATCATTCACCTGGGGTGCCAATACTAACTGTGCATTTTTAGCATCATTACGCTGAGAGATAATGACGACAGCAAAAATCAATACTACCAACAATGCCAGTCCAGAAAAAGTCCACAAAGGAGTTTTAGATTTTGATTTCAAGTCGCTGTATGCACTTGAAATCGACTGCGGCATTTCTTTGGCTTTCAGTACTTCTTTGCAATGATCGCATTGACTGACGCCTGTTTTACTGAGTGCAAAAAAAGGAATCCAAAATACATGCGCATACTTCTGGAAAAGGTGTAGATCGATCGTGTTCTGTTTGCCGCAATGGCCGCATTTTTCTGAGATGAGCTCTTTCGCAAGCTCTGTGCTGCGAGTACCATAAATTATCATAGGTGGAGTTTTAGGGGTATAAAAGTTAATGATCAGAAACTGTATGCCGAAGCTTTCCAGTCCCATCAGCATACATCAACGGTTAAAGATATAAAAGGGAATGAGTATTCAAAAGCCCAGGGATTAATTGATGATTCAACGTATAACAGGGATTCGCTGCTCTCTTTTTCGGACTTAAGATTCGATTTAGGATTTCTTAATGTGAGTCCATCATCTACTGGCAACCTACTATTAAACAATAAGAGTTTGAGGATATGTTGAAGTTATAACACGCTGCCTCAAGATGTTTCTCGCACTTCCTGCGTTCTAAGTGCTCAATTTATCTATCCTATGAGACAAATTTACCATCGTCTTGGTTTTCTATTCGTTTGCTTTATTTCGGTTTTTAATACCACTGCTCAAAGTTGGCAGCCAGTCGGTCACAACGATTTCAATCAGCCGTCTTTTGCGACCACCGTATACAATTCAATTGCCTGTAACTCCAGCGGTGTTCCTTATGCCGCATACCGGGATGCGGTTAGTGTCAATAAAGCAACAATAAGAAAATATGCAGCTGGCGTTTGGACAACCGTTGGCGCTGCGACCATTAGTGTGGGTACTGCAAACTATATCAACCTTGCATTCGATCCGGCTGATGTTCTTTACGTGGTGTATAGTGATGTAGGTTTGTCCAGTAAAATTTCTGTAAAAAAATTCGATGGCGTTAACTGGGTTGATGTGGGAACTCCGGGGTTCTCATCTGGAAGCGTGAGTTATACAAATATCAGCATTTCACCTACTGGTGTAGTACATGTATCGTATGCAGACAACTCTCTTGCAAATAAAATTTGTGTAAAGAAATTCGATGGTACAAACTGGGTTGATGTAGGAACCGCGGCCTTTTCAGCTTCCACAGCAAACTATACCTTGATAACTATGATCGGCGAAATACCATATGTGGCTTATTCAGACGGATCGGTGACGAGCAAGGCCAGTGTTAAAAAATTCGATGGAACAAACTGGGTAACTGTAGGAGCATTGGGCTTTTCACTTGGCGCAGCAAATTATATGACGATGGTCAACGCTGCAGGAACATTGCATGTCGCCTACCAGGATGGTGGGAACGGTAGCAAAGCGGTAGTGAAAAAATTTGACGGATCCAGTTGGGTAGATGTTGGTGCAGGGATCGTTTCCGCTGGCACGGTAAATTATCTCAGCCTTGGTGCAGATGCATCAGGGACACCTTATTTATTTTACCAGGATGGTGCTGCGAGTAGCAAGGCAACAGTAAGAAAATTTAATGGCAGCAGTTGGGTTGATGTTGGATCGACGGCATTTTCAGTTGGCTCTGCTAGCTGGATTTCAATGAAAGTCGATAATAGCGGAAAACCGTGGGTAGTCTATTCCGACGGAGGTTTGACCAGAGCTATGGTAAAAAGTTTTGATGGCTCAGCCTGGGTAGCCCTCGGCACTTATGGCGTTTCGCCCGGGAACTCAGCTGAATCAGTAACAGCAATCGATGGAAGCGGCAATATCTACATCGCGTTCAGAGACGCAACTCTTACCAATAAAATATCAGTTAGAAAATATAGCGGTGCAGTATGGTCTGATGTTGGTACCCCGGGAATTTCAGGTGGAATTGCAGCATACCTTTCAATTGCAATTGATGCATCGGGTACTCCCTACATTGCATACATCGATGGTGCCGGCACAAACAGGGCGTCTGTTAAGAAATTCAATGGAACGAGTTGGGTTGATGTTGGGCCAACCTATATGTCGCCCACGTATGTGGCTTATCCGTCGATCACTATCAATCCTGCGGACAATCAACCGTGGGTCGTCTATCGCGACGGTATTGCTACTAACAAAACCAGCGTTCGAAAGTTTGACGGAACAAATTGGGTTGATGTTGGGGCCGTCGGATTTTCAGTCGGATCTGCAACTTATCAAAACATGATTTTTGTTTCAGGAGTGCCATATGTTATCTATGCAGATGCTTCTTATAGTGGGAAAACTGTTGTAAGGAAATTTGATGGTTCTAACTGGATTGCTGTTGGTGCAGAACCCCTTTCCACGGCCGCAGGTTTTTATTCCACAATAGCTGCGGACGCGAGCGGAACAATTTATATTGCTTACCAGGATGCCAACCTATCAAATAAAATCACGGTAAAAAAATATGACGTTAGTTCATGGGTTGACGTGGGCACGGCGGGATTCTCAGCCGGTACTGCGAGTTATATCAATTTGAAAATCGATGCAAGTAATATTCCGCATGTTGCTTATACAGATGCGGGATACGCTTCCAAGCTGGTATTAAAAAAATTCAATGGAACAACCTGGAATGATGTAGGTACTCCTGGATTTTCGGCACACACGGCCACCTACCCGACAATTGCATTTATGCCGAATTCGGTTCCCGTTGTTTCTTACATTTCAGCCGGTGCTTTCGCAAAAAGCTTTTCAATGTCGATGTTACCGCTTCGCTTTATCGACTTTGCAGGCACAATCATGAATAAGAAAGCATTGTTGACCTGGACGACATCGAACGAGATTAATACATTGGAATTTGTAATTGAAAAAAGCAATGATGGAACAAATTACAAAGCAACTGGTGTAGTATCTGCAAGAAACTCAGGTGGAACACACCGTTATGAGTTCTCTGATATCGACTTCAACGCAAGAACTTATTATCGCATCAAACAAAAAGATAAAGATGCAGGTTTCACCTATTCAAAGGTTGTATTGCTAAATCCAGCTGTGGAAAAAGGAAATATTACTCTCTATCCAAATCCGGTTGGTAATAAAGCAAGCCTGAATATCACGCTTGACAAATCGGAAGCTGTGGAAGTAAGGATTATTAGTGCAACTGGTCAGTTGGTTAAATCACAACGATGGAACCTACCTGCGGGTACAAGTGCAGTTGATTTGCTTGTAGCTGATCTCAAAGAAGGCGTGTATTATGTCGAAGTGAAAAGTACTTCGTTGGATTTTAGATTGAATATGATGAAACGCTAAATAGCGATAGTGCAGTAAAGAAAAGTCCGCCGGAGCTTTAGCGAAGGCGGACTTTTTTATAGTGCAGATTTCGGTACAAGCAAATTTTAAGCGGACTTAGAGTTCTTCGGCTTGTCAGTGGTCTTTTTCGGCGGCGATGGTTTATTAATTTTGATGACCGTTCTCACAATGTCGATAATTACCGGAGCACCGATGCCCAAGCGTTGCGCATTTGTAAAAGCTGGAATTGCTTGTTGACCTGTTGGATCGAAGACAACATATTCATTATTAGCTTTGTTGTCGGTGTCGAGCAAACCATCCGGAACATAAACCTGGATTTTTACTTTCTTATAGCTTTCAGGAAAATAGCGAACGTAATAATTCTCTTTTTGTTTGTACCACTGATCAGCTTTTACACCTTTCTTAATGACTTGCGACTGCTCTCTTCTTACAGCTATCTTTTCAAAAGCCTCATACGAATTGATGCTCGTTTCGAACAGTTTCTTAATGTCGCTATTGGCATTCAATATTCCGGTAGTGGATGATATCGTTCTGATCACTCCCACAACACCGCCTTTCAATTCAAATAATTGTTTCGAAGTTAAAAGCTTCGATGCATCCAATTGCACGCTTCGGGGAAGTCGATTAAAATCAGACCCGCTTACGGTTGACCAAAGCAGCAACTGAATATTCTTTTGATCGATATCATTCCGTTCTTTAGAATTTAGTAGTACAGACTCTACGATATCTTTTCTATAACCTGTTATCGGTTGCTGAAGGTATGCATCCCCCTGCCTTGGGTCGGGTGTACCTGGTTGAAGGCAATACGTTTTGAATTCAGCTTCGTAAAAACCGGGTTTCAATACAAAACCCCCAAACTCTGTTTGTGGGAGATCCATTAAAGACTGCGGACTTCGATCTGATCCAATTTTAGGTTGAGCAAAAGCTTCTGCATTTGCTGGCTGAGTCTGTGAAGTGTAATTGTTATTCCTGGAAGAAGAACACGCTGCAAGGGTGAGCATGATCGTTAAGCTTCGGAGTAGATTAGTGGTCATAGGGTCGCATTTCGTGAACAATGGGAAAGACTAGATTGCCCGAACAAAATGCGAAAAGAAGGTGGCAGATGCTAGCAAAGGGGTTAGAAAGTATTGTTAAGCTGATAGCTCGCCGTCGAAATGACACGACCAAAAATGCTATAACCTGCACATTACCCGCTACTTGTCATTTTGGGTCGGTTTGTTCCATTATTACTTGTTGATTAGCACCACAACGTCCATCGGGCTTACATTTATTTGCTTCACGTTTGTGCGGGTGAATACATTTTTGAACGCATGTGTTTTCAGTATTGGATTTGAGAACGTAGCGGGCTTTTGGCCACGATTGATAATCACGATTACTTCCTCATCGCCCAATTTGCGACTGAACGCGTATAGTTTCTGCGCGTCATCGATTGCGATTGTTTTATAAGTTCCAAGGCGGATTGATTGATACTGCTTTCTTAGGGCGATGAACTTTTTATACCAATTGAATAAATCGCTGTTGAACGTCACGAGATCCGGATCATGTCTGCTTTGATCGGGGTTCATGGTTTCAGCATCATATTTCTTGTCGGCCCAAACCATTGGCTTTCGACAATCAGGATCGTTACTTCCCCACATACCAACCTCATCTCCATAATAGATCATTGGTGAACCCAGGTATAACAATTGAAATGCGGCGATCAACTTCTGCTTTTTTAATTGCTCTGGAGTTGGCTTTCTTGCATTGTAATTTTTGTTATTGCTTTTCCGACTCCAATTAAAGTATTTCCCCCAATCGCCGAATTTTACTCCATCCGGATTTGCCACCGCACTTCCAACACGTGTTGCATCGTGGCTATCCATCAGGTTTTGCATGTTGAAGGCGACATCATCCCCAAAAGCTTCGCGCAATTCCTTCAGACGTCGATCAAATTGGGTAACAGTTGATGCAAGCGAATCCTGCACAAAAAAATCATGCACAATAAATGCAAAGTTGTAATTCATCGTGGCATCGAATTCATCGCCCTGTAAATACGGTTTTGTTACCGCGATAGGAAAAACCAATTCCGCTGTTGTAAATGCCCTGGGATTGATCGTTCGAACCCATTTGCTCCAGTCTTTCCAAAAACGATGCGAAACATCATAAGCTACATCAAGGCGCCAGCCGTCGATTCCATTTGCAACGCCTTTGTTCATCGGATTCATCCAACGCTTCGTTGCATTGAAGATGTACTCTTTGGGACCTGCAACGATGCCGTTGCTGTCTTCTCTAAATTCAGGGAGCGTCTTTACTCCAAACCAACCTTTATACTTAAACGAAGTGCCTTTCGCCGAATCGCGCCAGCTTTCGACTGTGAACCAATCTTTATAAGGCGATGCTTGTTGATTTTTATCGACGTCACTGAACGCAAAGCTTCGAACCCCGATATGATTGAACACGCCATCGAAAATGATGTACATCTTGCGTTTGTGAACTTCGTCAATCAGTTTTAATGCAAGCAGATCTGCTTTTGTCCAAACCCAGGTGTTTGAATTTAACGGATCTTCGTTTTTCAACATTTTCATATCTCCTTCCGGATCCGGGCCAAAGGTTGGGTCGACGTGATGATAACACAGCGCGTCATATTTGTGTGATGAAGGCGACCAAAAGATTGGTGTCATATAGATGGCGTTCACACCGAGCGCTTTTAAGTAATCGAGTTTATTGATTATTCCTTGCAGATCCCCACCATAGCGCCGACGCTGAATATTAAAATAGATGTCTTTCCCATTTTTTTTCTCATAAGGTTGAAGTTGATACCAATCACTTGCCCAGGGGTGAATTTCAAAGGGAGATTCATGATCAAATGGGTACGCGCCAGCCTGATCGTCCACTTTCGGATCGTTGCCTGGGTCGCCGTTACTAAAACGTTCGGGAAAAATTTGATACCAAACGACTCCTTTACTCCATTGAGGCGTCGTTGGCGACTGTGCGGACAGCATTTGTGGACCGGTGAATAAAGTTTGCATTAATGCAAGCGCTAAAATTATTTGTATTCTTTTCATCATTTCAAGTTATTCGCGGACAGTTGGAAAGTAGATAGCAAAATACCGAATGTAGAATATCGAATATCGCATAAATTCAATATTCTATTTGCAATATTCTATATTCTATATTCGACATTCCACATTCTTTGCCTCCGCTATTACCGATTTCCCTCCCACCATTGTTTAAATAACTGGCTAGTAGTATCAAGGTCGACTCGTTCTCCGATCGTTGGCGTGATCAAAGGAATCCCATTTGATTTATTGAGTTCGGAGATTGTAACCAGCGGTTCATCCCAGGGGTGATTGCCTAATGCGAATTTTGAAGAATGTACCGGAAGCAGCCGCTTTGCTTTTAAGTCACTGGC
>JACMLR010000549.1 GCA_014379515.1 Chitinophagaceae bacterium | reverse complement strand
GAATCCCCTCCGCTCCCGCTCTGTTGCTCGCTCTCTCATTCCTTCTTCCCGTTAATTCTCTTTATTTCCAGTTATTCCATCGCATTTTTCCCCGTCGTGATTGTTAATTTCCCCCTACAACTGTTCGCTAACATGTTCTCGTTCGAAAAACTCGAAGTCTATAACAAAGCATATGAACTAAATCAGAAGATACAAACTGAATTCAAGGATGACGTCTGTTTTCGGTATGAAGAAATTTCCAAAATGCTGTTCAAGATGATTAAACATTTAGAAGCGTAGTAAAAAAATCAGAGCGAGAAACAGAGCGGGAGCGGAGAGGACGCGCTCCCGCTCTGTTTCTCGCTCTCTAAGTCTCCCTAGTTAATCGTAAGTTTAGTCATCAAAACTAACTTATGCGAATAGCATTGCTGCTTGTTACATTCATTCTCCTTGCCCAATTTTCCTCAGCGCAAACAAGAACCCTTGATAGCGTTGATCGTCTCATCAAAAATGCGAAATCAGATACCGCCCGGATCAATCAGCAACTTGTAAAAATGTCCATAGTAGGAGAAATAAGTCTTGACTCTGCCCGACTCCTCGCACTCGAAACAATCAAAGACTGCCAGCGCATCAACTATGTCGAAGGCGAGATCGAAGCACGTGGCAAACTGGCTATCAACCGTGGCGTTCGGGGCGACTACAATCAGGCATTAGAAAACATCCTGGCAATAGAAAAACTACTTCCTAAAACCAAAGACGAAATTTCACGAGGGCGATACTTATATGTTTATGGGACGATACTCAGTATGCAAACAAAATATGATAGCGCACTGATTTTGCTGACCAACGCACTGGACATTGGCGAGCGGTTGGATAACGCGAAATTATTGAAAGGGGTATATCAGAATCTCGCTATCACCTACCAAATGCAATCGAACTACCCAATGGCGATCGAATACATGCAAAAAGCGCTGACCCGCGCCGAAGCGGCGAAAGATTATAATTCACAGGCATATCTTCATTTAAATCTCGCGCTTACCTATCGCGGCATTGATGATACTGTTCGTGCAAAAACTTCTTTTCTAAAAGCACTTGAATACGGTAAAACAGAAGGTCTGAAGATTATTGAGCTCTATGCTTCTTCGAATCTTGCATCTTCCGAAATTGATGCGGGCCATCTCGACCAGGGATATAATTATGCTATTCGCGCAGCGGAACTTGGTAAGGAAGTTGGTGATCCGGGGATGGAAGCCACCAGTCTTTCACGTGCAGCTTTTGTATTGGGTAAAAAACAACGATACGCGGAAGCAGACGAAATGATAGATCGCGCGTTGGTGATTGCCGATTCATCTAAACAACCGCTCAATATTTACCAGGTTTATTCAGCGAAGGGCACCATCTTATTGTGGCAGGAAAAATTTAGACAAAGTATTGTGTACTATGAGAAAGCGTTTGATGTATTAAAAGGTTCCGACCTGTATACAGCTGAAGTGGGTCAAACCTATTATGAATTATCAACGGGCTACGAGAAAAGCGGTCAGTTCCAAAAAGCCTTAGGGGCGTACAAAATGGCTGCTGGGATCGTTGATTCTGTTCGGAAAAAACAAAATGTTCGCGAAGCGACAGAAATTACAAAGGACTTTGAATTCGGTAAGCAACAAAATCTTTTGAAGTCGCGGCAGGAAGAGAAAGACGCGGTCGCCCACGCACGGCAGGTTACACTAATAATAGGATTGCTTTTAACCGCGATGCTGGCTGCCTTTGCATTTTATGCTTACAAGGGTAAATCGCGGACTAACAAATTGCTTGAAACTCAGAAAACTGAAATTGAACGCACACTTGAAGAATTGAAGGCGCTCCAAACACAATTAGTTCAATCAGAAAAAATGGCTTCACTGGGGGAATTGACAGCAGGCATCGCACATGAAATTCAAAATCCGTTGAACTTCGTCAATAACTTTTCTGACGTGAATCTCGAATTGATAAATGAGTTGCAGGAAGAAAAAAACAAAGCTCCCAATGAACGTGATGAGCAACTCGAACGCGAATTATTAACAACACTTGCAGAAAACGAAACACGAATCAATCATCATGGTAAACGAGCAGACTCCATTGTAAAAGGAATGCTTCAACATAGCCGAACCAGTACAGGTCAAAAAGAAGCAACCGATGTCAATGCGTTGGCAGATGAGTGTCTTCGTTTAAGTTATCATGGGATGCGAGCCAAGGATAAATCATTCAATGCAAAAACAGATTTAATCCTCGATAATAATATGTCGCCAATTAATATTGTTTCCCAGGACATCGGGCGGGTATTATTGAATTTATTAACCAATGCGTTTTATTCCGTCGCGCAAAAAAAGCAATTAGCAGGCGACGACTTTGAGCCGGCGGTTTCTATCACTACCAAACAACAAGTTGATAAGGTACTGGTCATTGTTCGGGATAATGGCAATGGCGTTCCGGCGAAAGTAGCCGATAAAATATTCCAACCATTTTTTACTACGAAACCAGTCGGCCAGGGCACCGGCCTCGGGCTCAGTCTTAGTTACGACATTATAAAAAGCCATAACGGTCAACTTTCTCTTTCCACGGAGGAAGGGAAGTATGCGGAGTTTACGATTGTGCTTCCGCGGTAAAATTTTTAATTTTTGAGCATGTGCGAATGGCGAATTTGCGAATGGCGAATTCTTCTGTGGTGGCGGTTCTATATTTTTTGTGATTGCGTTGTTACTATTGAAAACGCAAATGCCTGGAGACATTTGCGTTTTAATTTCGGCCATGATTTATTGCCGATGTTGAACTTCGTTTATTGCTTTTGATATCGCGACGTTGTCTTTTGTTCATCCAGCGCTTTTGCTGTTCGCTCATTTAGCTTCGCAGATTTTTTAGCTTTTCCTGAATCTGCCTGATCGCTTTTCAATTTTGTTTTGTCAATGGTAGACTTTGGCTGCTTTTGCATGGTCGCAATTTTTGTTTACAAGAATGTTGCGTAGTGTTTGGATATTAACTCAGCTCAACGTGTCTCATCGGTTAGATCATCACTCTTATCACCACCTAAACTATAATAATCATTTTCTTCATCCTCCCGCCCCATTGCGTCATCGTCTTCAGTTTGTCCTTCCGAATCCGGAATATCAAGATCCTCGCCCGTCGAGCCGACATTTACAGCCGCTTCATTCAACAAATCGCCTTCCATATCCGTATCATCTAATCCTTCATTACTCATTAATTCGTCGTCACCCATATCCATATCCTGATCTTTTGCACCAAGGACCTGGATATCCTCAGCAGTTACGTCTGCTTCGGTTCCCATCACAATTTCCAGTTCATCATCTTGGGGTGCACTTAGAATATCCTTACCGTTCACGATCCCTTCTTCATCGTCGGACGAAATTGTTGTATCCGCCATTGCCCCGGGAACACCTGCTGATTTAATATGTTCCTGCCCTGGTATATCAGAAACCTCCGGCATATCAATCGTGGTTTCATCCTGGTCATTAATTCCGTCCGGATCCTTCGAATTTCCCTCGCGGCGTTGCTGCTCAGTTTGGTTATTTGATTTAGCAGGGTTGGTATTGGCTGAATTGGATCGCGCTTCGGATCCACTTGGTTTAGTTGCAGTTTTTCTTGCCATAATGTTGTTTCGTTATTCTATAAAAAAATTATACCGCGGCGGGACCTTCCCAAAGAGCATACTAATGATTTTGATTTAACAACACAAACCTAATAACATCGGCTGTTTTTATTAGCAACAATATCCGCATAAACTTCTTTTCGCTGATAATTTCCGCAATCAGCACTGAAATGTTAAACAAAAATGGTGAATCTGTTTTTGGTTATGAAGTCTCTATGTTAACACTCATATTGAGGAATTTTGTCGCGAAAAAATGGCAAATTATCGCTCTTACGCTGGAAAGAATCCCGGCACAATCTTTACAATACTATCGGCATTAGCGTATACATTAAAACTTTACTTATGCAAAACAATTCAAACGTAACAGAGATCCTCAACGATCTTATCAGAATTAATAGAGATCGTGTTGAAGGATATGAAAAAGCGATCGACGAACTGGAAAAAGGCGACACTGACCTGAAGGCACTCTTCCAGCAATATGCACAGCAAAGTGGTGGTTATATTACAGAGCTTACTGCTGAAGTTACCAAGCTGGGCGAAAAAGCAGCATCGGATACAACGGTTAGCGGAAAAGTTTACCGTGTCTGGATGGATCTGAAAGCAACATTCACTCGTGATGAGCGGACATCTACGCTCGAATCTTGTGAGTATGGTGAAGACGCAGCACAGAAGGCTTATAAGGAAGCCCTAGGCAAATCAGCTGAACTTCCTTCGCAAGTCGCGAACCTCATCACTCGTCAACAAGCAAATCTTCGCTCAGCGCATGACACTGTCAAGCGCCAGCGCGATATGCATACTGTCAAATAATATTGAGTCTTCCTAGTGAGAAAGAGATGAGGTGGTTAAAACTGCTTCATCTCTTTTTTATTTAATCCATACTATCGTTAATGTGAAACGAATCACCTCTCTTTGTTTATTGAGATAAGTCAAATCCATCAAACTCTCAATTTGAATCACTGAATCTTGCTATCTTTAAATGCGGCTCATCTTTAACCCTCAAAAAAACCGAGTGTTTTATTCTCTCCGGAATATCATCATTGGTTATACCGCCGTAATTGCAGTTGTGCTGCTGATTCTTTTTATTACCTATTCTACGCTGAAGTCGCAGGAAAAAGAACAGCTCAGCATTCGCGATTCAAGGCTTGCGTTGCAAGATCTGCAAACAGCCTCGACAAACATCCAGGAACTTAAGTTTCTTCACAGCAGGCAATTCTACCTCTTCGATTCCGCAGTACAAAATGATCGGAAACAACTGGCAAGCCGGCTACTGTTCGACAGTGTGGCGCTCGCAAGTCATCGGGCACAGATCCCCGAAGCCAACACGCAATACAACGAATTGCTCGCCCTGCTTTATGAGAACATGCAACATTTACAGGCAGATATAGCCGAAGAGGAAATGCCCGAGCAAGGTAATCCTAAGCACGTGCGCAATGCAGCATTGGCCAGT
>JACMLR010000548.1 GCA_014379515.1 Chitinophagaceae bacterium | reverse complement strand
GTTTGGAAATAAGTCTTATAGTATTCAAACTGTTCATCGGCAGGAATGTCTTGCGGTTAGAAAGTTCCCTTATAATGCCAGCCGAAGTTCCGACATATAGTTTCCTTTCTTCATTTATACAACTCCTGCTCGTTGCTGTAATAGGTTCTTCGGCCACCGGTATCAGCCTTTTTAATTGTCGCCCCTGTTGGAGTTTTCAGTTTTTTAGAATTATGAACGACTAAAAAATCACGAAGCTCACCACCAATAATTTGAGGATCGGCTTTCCGAATTTCCTTCTGCGCATTCTTTAGCACGCGTTTAATTGAAGTAGCCAGTGCTTTCACTTTCGCGGCGGGTATCTTTTGCGAGATAGAAAAAGGAGAGATGCTCGCATCCCATAATATCTCGTCGGCATAGGCATTGCCAATGCCCCGGATCTTGTGTTGATCTAGCAACAAATTCTTTATCGTAGCTTTTGATTGCAATTTCTGCTGCAGTGCTTTTGTTGTGATGGTCATTGCATCCGCCACTTCCGAACTTTCGGGATCGAAAGTAAGCTTAGCCTGGTACTGAAAGTCAGTTAATCCAAGTTCTTTTTTATTACTAAACGAAAGTTTGAATAATGTGTGTGGTTTCTCTTCGCCATTTTCTAACCAGTACAGTTTTCCGCGAAGCATTAGATGCAACCCAAGTTTGATCTTACCAAACACAAAACACAATTCCTTGCCTTCGCGGATAACTTTTTTTAATGTTTGACCTGTCAACACTTGTTTCAATTTTGCTGCGCTCATATTGCTTTTTGCTCGCTTGTTAACGGCTACCGCAATAACTTTCCTTCCCGCAAGTGCCCGAGTAAGGTTAGCGCTAAAAACTTCGAGATCGGGTAATTCAGGCATGAAATGATTTTATCGTCGTTTAAAAGACTTGAATTTGAGTCCGCCATCAATTCCTTTTAGCCGGCAACATTTATTCTTTTCCATCAAAAAACTATGCCATCACTGGTACTTAAGCTGATTAAATCACAGGGTCGGCCCATGGCATGAAAGTTTTAGAAGGTTGTAGCAGACAAACTTACCGCTCATGAGTTTAAAAAAATACAAAGCGAAGCGCTCGTTCAAAGTGACAACGGAACCGATTGGCGGCAAACCCAGTGCCGACCAGCTACGGTTCGTCATTCAAAAACACGATGCTTCTCATCTTCACTACGATTTTCGACTTGAAATGGAAGGCGTTCTCAAAAGCTGGGCTGTACCAAAAGGACCTTCCACAGATCCTTCAGTAAAACGACTGGCGATGATGGTAGAAGATCATCCGTATGACTATCGAAGTTTTGAAGGGATTATCCCGAAAGGGCAATATGGTGGCGGAACCGTTATTGTTTGGGATGAAGGCACCTATCAACCCGCAGAAGGAAGCTTTGCTTCAAAAACAGAAATGGATAAGGCGCTGCTACAACAATTGAAAAAAGGCAAGCTCGTTGTAACAATGGAAGGTCAGAAAGTAAAAGGTGATTATGCACTTGTCAAATCTTCTTACCAGGGAGAAAATTCCTGGTTGCTGATGAAAGTCAAAGACAAGTTTGCAAAGACCTCCGACATCACAAAAAAAGATAAGTCTGTACTCTCCGGCAAAACGATTACACAAGTTGAAAAGACATCAGATAACATTTACGGTCAAACGAAAAAGCCAAAAGTGAAAAAATCAGCAACAACATCATTGGCAACCAAAGCTGCAAAAAAGACAACGCCAAAAGCCATAGCAAAAAAATCGACTCAAAAAAAAAGTCCGTTAGCAGGAAAAAAGTCAACGTTTCCAGTTGATCTCGAGCCAATGCTCGCAACGCTAGTCGATAAGCCATTCGATGATCCTGACTGGTTATACGAAGTAAAGTGGGATGGATACCGAACCGTTGCTTATATCCGCAACGGAAAAGTGGAGTTACGTTCGCGAAATAATAAATCGTTCAATGAAAAATTCTACCCGATACATGCAGCGCTGAAAAATTATAAGTACGATGCCGTGTTAGATGGTGAGATCATAGTTGCGAGCGAACAAGGCTTATCAAACTTTGGGGACCTGCAGAACTGGAGAAGTGAAGCAGATGGAGAATTGAAGTTCTATGTATTTGACATCATGTATCTCAATGGTCGTTCGCTGATGGAGCTGCCATTAACGGAACGAAGAGCGATCCTGTTAGATACAGTCTCCGAAAAATCGCCGGTTCATATCAGCCAAACGTTCGATGCAAGTGGTACCAGTTTTTTTGAAGTGGGAAAACAAATGGGACTTGAAGGGATCATGGCAAAAAAAGCGGATTCTGAATATGGGCCGGGTGTTAGATCAAAAGAATGGCTGAAAATAAAGATTGCAAAACGGCAGGAAATGGTGATTGGCGGATACACGAAGAATGAAGGAAGCTCAAAAAAATTCAGTTCATTGCTCGTTGGGGTTTTCGACAAAAAAAAGCTCCGCTATACAGGCAAAGTGGGTACAGGCTTTTCCGATGCGTTGCAAATAGAAATGATGAAACAGTTTAAAAAATTAGAAACCTCGAACAATCCTTTTATTGAACTGCCTGATATTAACAAGCCGTCGCGATTCAGACCGAACCCACCAAAGGCCTCAGCAGTTTGGTTGAAGCCGGAATTAGTGTGCGAGGTATCTTTTACAGAAATGACCAGCGACGGCGTCATGCGCCATCCCTCATTCGAAGGAATGCGTATCGATAAAAAAGCTTCCTCGGTCAAAGAAGAAAAAGCTGCAAGCACAACGACGGTGGTGAAATCGACTGTTCTTCACGATAAGAAACTTCTCACCAATGTAATTGAAGGACCTCGAAAAACATTACTAAATCCCACAGACGAAACGCAGGAACGAGCAATCAATGGCAATAAACTCAAGTTTACAAATCTTAGTAAAATTTATTGGCCGAAGGAGAAATTTACAAAGCGTGATATGCTCAACTACTATTACCAGGTGGCCCCTGTGATGGTTCCTTATCTGAAAGACCGGCCTCAAAGTTTGAATCGTTTTCCAAATGGAATCAATGGGATGAGTTTTTATCAAAAAGACGTTACCGGGAAAGTGCCAAACTGGATTCATACATTTCCTTACCACAGCGAGGCAGACGGTGAAGACAAAAACTTTATGGTTGCAATGACGGAAGCCGATTTACTTTATATGGCGTCGTTAGGGTGTATTGAGATAAATCCATGGAGCAGCAGGCGTGCAAAACCCGATCATCCCGATTGGTGTATTATTGATTTGGATCCTGATAAAAATCATTTCGACAAGGTAATTGAGGCAGCATTAATCACACATCAGATACTTGATGCTGCAGGCGCAGATAACTACGTAAAAACCTCCGGCTCTACTGGAATTCATATTTACATTCCCCTCGGTGCAAAGTACACTTACGAGCAATCAAAAGAATTTGCAAGGGTAATCGTGAAACTCGTTCATGCAGAAATACCATCGTATACAAGCATTGAGCGCGCAACAAAAAACCGAAAAGGGAAAATGTATCTCGATTTTTTGCAGAACAGATCGCAAGCAACATTAGCCGCCCCTTATTCTGTGCGACCAAAACCTGGAGCGACGGTTTCCGCCCCTTTGCATTGGGAGGAAGTAAAAAAAGGATTGAAGATGCAGGACTTCACCATTCAAAATATGCCGGCCAGAATTCAATTGGAGGGAGATTTTTTTAAGCCGGTACTCGGTAAAGGAATTAATCTCGATAAAGTATTAAAGCAGTTATTAGCTATGGCAAAATCTGAACTATAAAATCAAACGGCTATACTTACTGCGTAGATCGAACCAGATTGATATTTTGACTTTCGTTCCCCGAGCTTTGTAATTGTTCCATACTGCGCTTCATAGAATAAATCAACAAGCTTGCGATGACTTATTGGGTAAGGCACCCAATGAGAAACTGGCTTATCCGTATCATACTCTACAATGATAACAGTGGCGCCCGGCTTCAACGTTGTTTTGAGATTTTGTACAAACTCAGGTTTGTTTTTTATGTAATGAAGTGAATTCGCCATGATAATACCGTCAAGTTCATCAACAGAAAAGTCCTTCGAAAAATCTGATTTTACGGTTTTGATTTCTACGTCATCTACATTTTGATTGTTGATGCCCGGATCAGTATCGATTCCAAACACCGTGCTACCTGCCGGCAATAACGCCGCAATTGCGCGCGTAAATAAACCTGACCCACAACCGAGATCGGCCCAACGTGCAGGACCATTGTCAGGCAACTTTACTTTATCAATTAACGCGAGCGCTTCTTTTGAGGTCATAATAAATAATTAGAGAGGTTCAATCGAGAAGAATAGTTCACTTTAACAGCCTATGGAATTTTTCGAGCTCGCCAATTTCAATCGGCGTTAACGCTTCATTCTTGTCAACCTTAAGCTTGAAATACATTACCCTTTTGTGCTGAGGATATTTAGCTAGAATAGCTTCGATCATAATACCCAGTTTTTCATCTTGCTTTACAATAAACGGTTTAAGCGGCGGTGGTACTGACTTGTAGCGCGTTGGTTTCTTAAGAATAACGGCTTCGAGTGTTGCCATCCAGCTCTGCGGCATATCAACCTTTTCTACTTTTTTATACAGTCCTTCTAATTGCTTCTTGCTTAACCCGCCCCTTTCTTCATATTGGTGTGAGAGGCTTCGAATAAATACAGAGTCTGGATATGCGTTCAGAGCCGCTCGCAGCACGTCCTTCACAATATCGACATCAGGCTTTTTACGTTGAATCATCGGGGCAAATTACGCTTTTTAATAAAGCCGATTGGTTTGCTTGCATCACATCACGCAGGCGATGCAGTTTGTCAAACAAATTACTCTACGCTTTCGAAATGTCGTCTTTTTGGTTTGAAAGCAACAAGCATTATTCATCTATAAATTTTAAGTTATGAAAAAACGTTTTGCAGCACTCTTGTTGATTGCTGGTTTAGTAAGTAGTCTCAGTTCATTTACAACACCGTTCGGAGGTGAGGGATTTCAAATTTATATCGATAACAAGTTAGTCGTTGAGCGCTTTGGCCCAAAAATGAGCGAGGTGCAAACGCTGAAGTTAGAAGAGTTCGCTCCAAACGCGAAACTCACGGTTAAATACTGGCATTGCAACCAGGTTGGAAAGGATCGGGCGATTACTTTGAAAGATGCGGATCAAAAAGTATTAAAACAGTATAAATACAAGGACGCAACTGAAAAGCTAAGTGCAATGAATTGCAATCTATACGACATCGCTTTATTGCAGAAGTCCACGAAGTTGATAAACCTTTATTACGCGAGTGACGAAGCTCCACAGGGACGATTGCTGGTTACCATCGATGTAAATCGCGCATTGGCAAAAAAATAATCGTCATAAAATAAAAATCGCGGCAAACATCTAAATGTAGTGCCGCGATTTTGTTTATTGGACCTTCCGTTTTCTAGTCGGGTGTTGAATCGGATGTTTTATTCTGCATGCGCTGATACGAACTTGTATCGCCCCGATTCGCTGAAGTATCCGCATTTACTGTATTATCGCGCTGATGATTACCTGAATCATCTTTACGATAATTTTCACTGGCTGGTGTTTCGGATGAATTGCAAGCAAATCCAACGATTCCACTCAGCGCAAAAATAAATCCTAGCTTTCTCATAGTTTGAAATTTAAGTGGTTGATCATAACAAAACTTATTGCACAGTAGAGTCTGGGCTACGATTCTGACTACTACTTGTATCTATACTCCGAATGGTATCGCGATTGAGCGTATCAGCGGAGTCACTTCTATTATTATTCTCTGCATTGTCACACGCTGCTAGCAGAGCGACAAACGAAAACGCAATTAGTATCTTTTTCATAATGCTATCTTTCGATTTAGCGTATTAGTTCAATAATGTTGCCAGCGGACAACCGAAACACCCCCAGACGATTGCACTCTCCATGCACGTGTACGATTTACCCTATCCGAGGCCATATTTCTACATACTATTTCGACAACCAACCATCAATGTTTTCATGCTTAACGAAGTAGTAGTCGTTAAACAGCCCGCGCACAGTGACTGATGTGCCTGCAGCGAGGATCAATTTTCCCGCAGAAGTGCTATCAGGTGCAGATAACAATTTCTGCGTGTGCCCGAGTTTGATAGTTGTCAGAGGCAATTTGCTTGTCTGAGTTCCCGCAATAAAACCCTCGCTTCCGTTGGGTAACTGAACTTTAAACCATTTTCCAGTAACAGCCGTCGTTAAAAGTGCCGTCCCGTTTGGTGGTTTCGATAAAGCGGTCGAACCAGCTACCGGCCGATCGAAAATGGTGGAGCTGCCAGTCGTTCTTAAATATTTGTTTAGGTCTTCAATTGGTAAGCCAGGTTGCTGTGGCAAATCGCGATTTTGGTTTACAAAAGGAAATGGATCTATTGCTCCGCCCATCCCCGCATAAATTCCAAAGTGCAGGTGCGGCACCGTCGTTTTTGCATTACCGGTATTACCCATCAATCCGAGTATTTCACCGGATTTAACTTCCTGTCCTTGTTTTACTATTTGGCTATCGAGATGTGCATAGTAAAGTGAATAAGATTGATCGCTCATCCGAAGAAAAACGACTTTGCCTCCTAATTGATTTTCACTCACACTGCTTATATATCCATCAGCAGCAGCAACTACTGGTGTTCTGAACTTCGCGGCAATATCAATGCCTTCATGGCTTCGGGCTCCGGCATCACGCTCCGTTCCCCACAAACTTATCACTCGAGGTTTGTCTGCAGAACGAACCGGAAATGCTAACGACGGCCCAACTGTTACAACCAGCCGATATTCAACAGATCGAAGTAATTCAGGTTGAATCCTGAGTAAGAAACTGCCTTCGTTGCCTACGTCATATTTTAAGGTATTCGTATTGGTATCTGCCGTGGCTAAAAGTTTCGGCTTTGTTCCTGCAGCGTTTGGCTGCCACAATTCTGCGAAAAGCAATACGTCGGTTGTAGGCACACTTGAAATTGCAACAGTTAATTGTTCCCCTCTTTTTGCTGAAAAAATAAATCCTGCGGCACGAGGTTGTTCTGCAGGAAAAAATCCGGCTTCCTCGTAGGGCAGTACAATTTTTAATGGCTGCGCCAGGCCTTTCTCTGCGGCAGCCATCCACAGTGCGCCGAGCTGCGTGCGCTGGAGGCCAGCGTCACGAATTCGATCAGCATATTGTTCATGCGGCGTTTTCTTTGCGAAAAGTCCACGTTGCGGACTATTGCACGCTACTAAAACGAAAAAGAGAAAAAAACTTAGAATAGGCCACCTGGTCATTTGAGGTATTTTATTAGATGATACAAATCACAAGCCGGGAGTTCAGCGCGCAAAAACGGTAATGAGTTGGTTGATGATTTCTTGTTATGTAATGCCCCGTAATAAGTCCCGATGCAAACTTGTGGGAAGCTCTTTGCGTCGTTGCGCCCTGGCGTGATTGTATTGAAGCAACGAGGGAGTTCAGCGCGCAAAGCCGCAAGGCCGCCAAGGACTGGTAACGAGTTGGCGAAGATTTCCTATAAAATAAGGCTG
>JACMLR010000547.1 GCA_014379515.1 Chitinophagaceae bacterium | reverse complement strand
GGGTGCCCCCCACGACTCATCCCCGAAGCCCCCCTATCCGCACCCCCAAAACGCACATGCTAAAAACTCCCTCAATCCATCATATGTCCGCTCAGGGTTTGAAGATATTCCTGCACAACGAGATTAACATCGAATTTTTTTATTACGAGTTCGCGGCCATTGCGTCCCATCCGCCGACGATCTTCTTCTGAAAGGTTTAGCATTCGCTCCATTTTATCAGCGAGATCAAAAGGATCGTTCGATTTACACAGGTAGCCCGTTGAATGATTCACCACAACTTCCTTGCAACCGCGATTGAGCGTTGTGATAATTGGCAATTCCATACTGGCCGCTTCCATCAAACTCCGGGGAACACCCTCATTATAAAAAGAAGGGAAAACAAAACAATCAGCCTTTTCCAAATGAAATCGTACATCACGTGCATAGCCCATATAATGAACCAGACCTTCTTTTTCCCATCTATTCAAATCGTCCTGCGTGATTGAGTCGGGATGATGTTTTTCAAAAAAACCAATCAGCTCAAAACGCGCGTCGTAATTTTTCTTCTTAAGGATGCGGGCGGCATCGGCATAAAGAGCAATGCCTTTACTTTTCAATAAGCGGGAGCTCAACAAAAATGTAAATGGCGCATTCGAAGCAACAGTGGCACGTGATTGTGGTGCAAAGTGATTGGTATTTACTCCTTCACCTGGCAACACTTTTACTTTTTCAATATTCACGATTTTCTCATCGATAAATATTCGCGCATCTTCATTATTTAAAAACCAAACTTCTTTAGTACGCTTCAGCGCAGTTCGATATAAAGTCGATACAACCCAATACAACCAGTTCTTTTTCGCGAACGCGTAGCCAAGTCCCGTAATTACCGACACAGATGGAATGTCATTTGTCCCTGCAGCAAGCGATCCATAAATATTTGGCTTTGCAACAAAATGAAAAATAAAATCTGGTTTCAGTTTCCGGTAAAGTTTCCGGAGTCTAAAATAGAAACCCAGATCTTTGAGTGGGTTTTCAGATTTGTTGTTGAACTGAATCGCTTCGAACGTACACCCCACTTGCCGCAGTAAGCTTGAAAACTCGTCATCTGGCGCTAGCACGATGACCTTATAACCCTGACTGAGCATAGCTTTAATAACGTCTAACCGGAAATTATAAACCGACCACGCGCTGTTGGAAACGAAAGCAATCGATTTATATGAAGAAGAAACACCCGTCATTCAGTTATTAATAGGTGCAAATTTATAGATTTGACGATTAAACCCGGTAAACGGATTACAGTTCAGTATGACAACAATCCTTATCATTCTTGCTTTATATCTTCTTTTTGCTTTTTTAATCAGGCTCAGGCTTCGTCATCATCAAGCCACCATCACGCGCAACGAAATCTTCGCAGCGCTTGCAATCAAGATTCTTCTTGGATGCGCTTATGGATACGTTTTTCTAAAATACTACGGTGGCGATGATACATGGATGTTTCACAACCAGTCATTGCAACAATACCAGTTATTGATGACTGATCCACTGACCTTTTTTAGCGATTTATCTATTTCCGATGCGAGCGAAGGCGCAGTGGGAACATGGCAGCTAATCGAGTTTTATATAATGGACCTCGAAATAAAATTATTGCCAAAACTCCTCGCACTGTTTAATCTTGTTTCTCGCGGTAACTATTATGTCAATGTAGTATTCTTTAATGCACTGGTATTTTGGGGTCATTTTTGGCTCTTCGCTACATTTACGGACCACTTTCCTTCGCTTCGAAAAACAGCTTTTCTTACCATATTTTTTTACCTGCCTGCGGTTTTTTGGTTGAGTGGAATTCGTAGCGATGGATTGCTTTTTTTCTTTCTCGCACTTGCCATCCGTTCCGTGGATAAAATTAGTCGCGTCAGAACTTATCGTTCAATCGGCTTTCTAATAATTGCTCTTGCAGGGATAACCATATTCCGCAACGTTTGGTTATTGCTTGTTGCAATTCCATTGGTTGCATGGTTCATTAGTGAACGAAGCTCCAAAAAACGCTTGCTGATTTTTGGATCGAGCTACTTACTGGCAACAATCCTTTTCTTCGGCAGCAGCCTGTTGCCCCAATCCGCAAATTTACCCGCAGTGGTAGTGGCGAGGCAGGCAAGTTATTTTAATCTCAAGGGCAATACCAGATTTGAACTCGATACACTCACGCCAAACCTTCCAGGATTCGCGCGCGTTGCACCTCAATCGCTACTCAACACTTATGTACGACCTTATATATGGGAGGCAAAAGGTCCGCTTCAGTTAATGGCGTCCGCTGAAAGTTTATTAATCCTGATCCTTTTCGGATTGATGCTCATACGAGCTTCCAAAGAACGCAATTCCGTTTTGCGAAATCCAATGGTTATTGCGTTGCTAGGATTTGCAGTTACTCTTTACTTGTTCATCGGCTTTACAGTACCGTTTCCCGGTGCTATCGTTCGCTACAAAGTCATCGGAACCCTCTTCATCGTGCTTACACTACTATCCTCAATTAAGTGGCGAACGAATAAATTATAAAAAAATACTATATTTTTAAAATCGCCGTTTTTTGGGGTTTTAGATAAGTCTAAAATTTATTTATAGCATTTTTTTCCACGTTTTACCGACAAAAGCTTCATTTTCTCAATTTCATTTTATGAAAACCGAATATTTTCACTTTCCTTTGTCGCTCAGAAAAAACTAAAAAATGGAAAGTTTACGCTTCAAAGCAATTAACGATTTATCAACGAATCTGAAAGAGGTTGAGGTAAAGGGTGCCGCGAAGATCACTGGCATCTTCAACGAGAATGTTTTTACGATTAAAATGGCGCGTGAGTTTTTGAGTGATGAGGCTTATAAAAGCCTGTTGACCTCGATTCGCGGCGGAAAAAGGGTTGACCGGGCGGTGGCTAACCAGATTGCTGCTGGCATTCGCCAATGGGCGGAGTCAAAAGGTGTAACCCACTATACACACTGGTTTCAACCGCTTACTGGTACCAGTGCCGAAAAACATGATTCATTTTTTACGATTAAAAGTGACGGAACAGGTATCGAAGAGTTCGACGGGGCTGCGCTGATTCAGCAGGAGCCCGATGCGTCATCCTTTCCAAGTGGTGGGATTCGCGCAACGTTTGAAGCGCGTGGTTACACTGCATGGGATCCATCATCGCCGGCATTTATTATGGATATCGGTTACGGCAGAACGCTTTGTATACCGACCATCTTCGTTTCCTATACCGGTGAGACGTTAGATTACAAAGCACCATTACTGAAATCACTAGAGTCTTTAAATAAAGCGGCTGTAGAAGTTTGTAACTATTTTGATAAGAATGTTACGAAAGTTGCCGCAACTCTTGGTTGGGAACAGGAGTATTTTGTAATTGACGAAGCGTTTTTTAATGCTCGCCCAGACCTGGTAATGAGTGGACGTACAGTGTTCGGTCATGCCCCAGCGAAAGGACAGCAATTGGAAGATCATTATTTCGGCGCAATTCCAGAGCGTGTCTATGCATTTATGCGCGATTTTGAAACGGAAGGATATAAACTTGGTATCCCTCTTCGTACGCGTCACAACGAAGTTGCTCCCGCACAATTTGAGTGTGCCCCGATATATGAAGAGGTAAGTGTTGCGGTTGATCACAACACCTTATTGATGGATATTATGGAGAGAGTGGCACGCCGGCACAAACTTCGCGTGCTGATGCATGAAAAACCTTTTGCAGGAATCAACGGAAGTGGCAAGCATAACAACTGGAGTTTGGCAACGGACACAGGTGTAAACCTTCTCGCACCGGGCAAAACGCCGAAGACTAACCTCATGTTTTTAACTTTCTTCGTTAACACGATCAAAGCAGTTCATGATTATGCTGATATTCTTCGTGCGGCGATCGCGTCCGCAGGAAATGATCACCGCCTTGGAGCAAACGAAGCACCGCCGGCAATCATTTCAGTATTCATCGGCCAGTATCTTACAAAAGTGCTGAATGATGTTAAGCAACGTGTTGGTGGAAAGTTCGACGAACAGGATGAAGCCATTCTTAAACTTGATCTTCATCGCAGCATTCCTGAATTACTACTCGATAATACGGACAGAAACAGAACATCACCATTCGCATTCACAGGTAATAAATTTGAGTTTCGTGCGGTTGGTTCTTCTGCGAATTGCGCTAATGCAATGACCGCGCTTAATACGATCATGGCCGAAACATTAAAGAAATTTAAAAAAGATGTTGACTCCCTGATCGAAAAAGGTGAAAAGAAAGAGATCGCGATCATGCACGTAATTCGTGAATACATTGTTGCGAGTGAAAATGTTCTATTTGAAGGTGATGGTTATAGTGAGGAATGGCACCAGGAAGCGGAAAGAAGAGGTCTTGCAAATGTCCGCACTTCTCCACTTGCACTGGATGCATATGTTACAGACAAAGCAAAGGCTTTATTCGAGTCAAATAATGTATTGACGCATGTTGAGCTCGAAGCGCGCCACGAAATTGAACTGGAGAAGTATATCAAGAAAGTACAAATCGAAGCTCGAATCATGGGTGAACTTTGTACCAGTCATATCGTTCCATCAGCGGTAAAATATATGAATGTGCTGATCACGAATATCAAAGGTTTGAAAGAAGTTGGTATCGCAGAATCAGCATATGCGAATCAAAAACAAATCCTCGAGAAGATTGCATTGCACACAAACAAAGTGAGCGATCTCGTTGAGAAAATGATCGAAGTACGTAAAGTTGTTAATAATATCGGCGACACGCGGTCGAAGGCGATCGGCTATCAAAGCCAGGTAAAAGATATTTATTTTGATGACATCCGTTACCATGTTGACAAGCTTGAATTGCTCGTTGACGATCAATACTGGCTGTTACCAAAATATAGAGAAATGCTCTTCCTGAGATAAAACGGGTTCACTGACATGACAAGCAAGACCGGCCCTCTCCGTAAGGATGGGGCCTTTTTTTGGCTAATTTTTTAACGACTGTTTTCCAAAATGATGCAACTTTGGCGTGGTGTTTTCTCTC
>JACMLR010000546.1 GCA_014379515.1 Chitinophagaceae bacterium | reverse complement strand
TTGAAGTGCGGGGAATGACTCACCCTTCATACTCCGAACTCCAAACTCCATACTCCAAACTTCTCTCCCTCCCTTCATACTCCAAACTTCAAACTCCACACTTCATACTTCTCTCCCTCCCTTCATACTCCAACTTTCATGCTTCAAACTCCACACTCCATCCTCCACACTTCAAACTTCATCCTCCTCCTGCATCCTCCAAGCTTCATCGTTCGTACTCGATTTTGTAGTTGAACTTCTCCTCTCCTTGTCGTCGATTGTCTACTGCTATTGTCAATGAAAAAGCGGTTTTCATGTACACTACATAGTAAGGAAAACGAATGGTAGGTGTTAGCAATTAATTAATTCAAATAATTATGAAATCTGTTGACAAAGCAATTATCTTTACTTTGTAATTATCGCGCACCAATTAATTACAATCGGCGTAATAAAATCTCACTTGCAGGCTCTGATTAAAATTTAAGTTTCACATTCCCGCCTGTTGGTTTCTTCACCATCATCCTTGTAAAAGCATATTCCATTGCCCTGTGATTTCGGCACTAACGAAACCACAAATCAAGTATATGCTCAACCCTTCCATCAACTACGAGTTGAGGGACGTAATCTCTACGCCCCAACCTAAACCAGACGCGGCTCTCCTTCAACCAGAAGATCCATTCACTGGCTATTTTTCATCGGACTCAACGGCTCCTGAAGCAGAACCATTGATCAAATCAAGGTCGGCTTCGCGTTGGCTTCGTGATGTACATTCAATGGTAACGAACCATGCTTACCTGTTCCAGCAAACAATGAGCAGCAAGTCTGGACCAGCTGTGTTCGCCAACAATCGGGATATGTACATGCTATCCTCCTATGATTACCTCGGATTACTTGGACATCCATACATTGAAAATGCAGCCATCAACGCAGTAAAGAAATTTGGTACTGGTACTGGTGGTGCAAGAATGCTTGCGGGCACGAACACGCTTCATCGTCAGCTTGAAAAAAAGATCGCAGATTTCAAAGGCAAAGAAGCTGCTATCGCTTTCTCCTCTGGCTATATGGCGAACCTCGCAGCCATTACAACGCTGATTCAAAAAACCGATCGCGTTATCATTGATGAGTTTGTTCACCGGAGTTTACTTGATGCACTGAATATGGCGCATCTTGATTATGAAAAATGTCGTCACAACGACATGCAGCATCTCGAAGAACTTCTTGAGAAACCTTCCACTGCAAAGAAAACCTTTATCATTATTGAAGGAATCTATTCTATGGAAGGTGATATTTGCCCGCTTCCGGAAATTGTAGCTCTCAAGAAAAAGCATGGTGCATTTATCATTCTGGATGAGGCCCATTCACTCGGAGTGTTGGGTGCAACAGGTCGTGGCGTTAATGAACATTTTAATATTCCTGCTGACGATATTGACGTCTTCACGAGTGCAATGTCAAAAGCAATCCCTGGCGGTGGCGGATTTATTGCCACTTCGAAACAGGCTGTTATTTTTATGCAACACGCAGCATCTGCATTTGTTTTCTCCAGTGCAATGTCGCCCGCTAATACGGCAGCTTGTCTCGCAGGTTTTGAGATGATAGAAAAAGAAGGCAGCGAGCGTATTGCTAAAGTGTTTGAAAATACGCGTTATCTGAAAACGCATCTCCATCGCCTGGGATATAGCACAGGCCAAACACAATCACCAATCATTCCGGTAATTGTTGGTAATCGCGACAAGACCCTGGTGCTTTCTTCAAAATTGTATGAATATGGATTTCTCGCAAATCCAGTGATATTTCCAGCGGTTCCTCCGGGTGGCGATCGTCTTCGCCTCTGCTGCACTGCTGCACAGTCAAAGTTGATGCTGGATGAAGTCATCTTCGCATTCGACGCTGCAAAACAGTATCTCTAACACTCGAATAACCCACGGCTATCTTCTTAACAGGGGATAGCCGTTATTTTTTGGGCATCCCGGTGTGCTGACCAATCTTAGAGTGCACGCCCTATCTTTGCGCGGCGAATGATACAATACTTCAAAAATATAAATCAGCAAACGATTCAAATCGAGGCAGCGGAAGATGGTGCCTGGGTCAATATCCTGCCGCCATTGAAACAGGAAGAGTTTTCTGGACTCGCCGCCGAACTAGACATCCCACTCGATTTTTTGACCGATTCGCTTGATATCGACGAACGCAGTCGTTTCGAAGAAGATGACAATGTTAAGTTACTCGTCATTAAAACACCAACCGAAAATAATTCCTTCAATGAGAGTGATGCTTATTACATAACGATACCGATCGTTGTCATCTTAACACACAACCAGATTGTGACAGTTAATTCATTTGAGAATGGTGCAATCAAAAAATTTCTGAATACGTTTCAAAACCGTCATGCCGATAACCGCAAGATGATGGTGTTGAAAATCATTGAAAAAATTATACAGACCTATACCGAATATCTTAAAGAAATAAATGTTCGCCGCAACCTGCTTGAACAAAAATTATACGCTGCAAGCCGGAATGAACAGTTATTGCAATTGATGCGGATCCAAAAAAGCCTTGTTTATTTTGTTACTGCGCTGCGTAGTAACGAAATATTATTTATGAAGATCGAGCGAACGAATTTCATCGGCCTTAATGAAGAAGAAAAAGAATTTTTAAATGACCTGGTCGTAGATAACTCGCAGGCACTGGAGATGGCTAACATCTACACAAATATCCTTAGTAGTACACTCGATGCGTTTGCGAGTATTATTGCGAACAATCAGAATGAGGTGCTACGGAGATTGTCCGTTATTACAATCGTATTGACCTTTCCGGTTCTTGTTGCAAGTATTTTTGGTATGAATGTACCAAGCGGATTCGAAGATTCGCCGTATGCCTTTTATATCGTCGCCTTAATCTCATTTACTGTTTCAGTTGTGATCGGATGGTCATTCTTCCGCAAAAAAATCTTTTGATATGCAGCAGTTCAATGTGCGTGTATATGGGATTTTGATAAACGAACAAAAACAGGTGCTTGTTAGTGATGAGTACATTCGGGGCAGCTATATCACAAAATTTCCCGGGGGCGGACTGGAATTTGGCGAGGGGACGCGGGACTGCCTCGCCCGCGAGTTTATGGAGGAGATGCACTTACCAGTAAACGTTGGTGATCATCTTTATACCACCGATTTCTTTCAACTAAGCGCTTTTAATCCCGGGCACCAGATTATTTCTATCTATTATTACGCTCATGCACTATCAAACATCAGCGTTCCTTTACGAAGCACTCCTTTTGAATTCGATTCTGAACAATTAGCGGTGTACAACGAAACCGGGGAAACGGAAACATTCCGGTTTATTGACTTCAATGAATTCTCTTCTGAAAGTGTTACGCTGCCAATAGATAAAGTAGTGGCGGATTTAATTAAGCTACAGGGCTAAGAGTTTGAAAGAGGAGAAGGAGAAAAAGAGTTAGTTG
>JACMLR010000545.1 GCA_014379515.1 Chitinophagaceae bacterium | reverse complement strand
CCGCTACCAGCTGGAAGCTGCTACCAAACTTGTTGGCGGAATGAATTATACCTATGCAAGTCGCGGAGACGGGCAATTAGTTACCGCACAGCTTCCTAAAAAAATTCAGCAGGAAGCACTTAATGAAATTATTCGCTCCATCAGTCCTGAAGTTCTTGAACTGCCTGATGCAATAATCAAATTGATTCCCCCGCGACCAGCAGGTTATGATGTAACCAGGGAACTATTCAAGAAACGGACTGGTTTTGCATTCGATGCATTATCGCCCGCAGAAACTGCTGTCGATCTTCCGTTATCGTTTCTGTTCAATAGCGAGCGACTAAGCCGAATGGCGCAACATGAATTGACTGGTGGACTCAGTATTCGGGAAATGGTGGATACACTTGTAAAATCTACATGGAAATCAACGCCGCAAACGGGAATGAAGCGCCTGATTCAATTGCAAAGCCAGCAAGTGTTATTGACATATCTTCTCGCAGCATCGGTAGATGATAATTCATCTTTTGCTGTTCGCGCAAGTTTACAGAAATCATTGAGTGATCTTAAATCATATCTCGAAGGACAAAAAAAGCAAAGTAAGGACATATCATACCTGGGCTATGTCAATCTCGCACTGGAACGAATGAAAGCACCAGACAAAGCCAAGCCAACGATTCATGCCGCTATTCCACCGGGAGCTCCAATCGGTTGCGACTGGGACTGATCACGGAGAATCCAAAACCTGTCGCGAAGGTGCGAAGCAGCAAAGAGTCTTGTATTCTTGAAACATTTAAAAGGGTTGTTTTAATGTAAACCTTTGCGACTCCTATGTTTGAGAGATTGAATTCTTCTTTCTTTTGCTGTCACTCTCCTTGCTCGGGGTCGCGGACAAACAACTCCGTCAGGTGACCTTCGCAATAAAGGAATACAGGTTGAATTTACCTGCGGATAGATCGGACTCGATTTGATCTTTCAGGTGTTGCTTGCTAATTCCTGACATTTTTTTTGCCTGTATAAGTTGATACGCGCGTTCTGTTAGTAGCCACGCTTTATGAGAAAAATTATCAATCGACTTCGAGTGCGTTTCGATTGCCTGCCAAAGTTCCGCTATGCCTGTTTTGTTTATTGCAATCGTTTTTAAAACTGGTATTGCCGGGTGCTCATGCGAAGGCATTGCCATTTGCCGTAAGTTTTTCGCAAAGAGATCGGCATCGGGTCGATCGCTTTTATTGACAACAAAGATGTCTGCAATCTCCATTAAACCTGCTTTCATTGTTTGCACCTCGTCACCTGCTTCGGGAACGACGACAACGACTGTCGTGTCGGCAAGGCCGACAATTTCTATCTCACTTTGACCAACCCCCACAGTTTCCGTGATAATATAATCGAATGGCGCTTGTTTCAGCACTTCGGTGATTTCGATAATCTTCGGATGCAAACCTCCCAGTGATCCACGTGTCGCAAGCGATCGAATGAACACGTTTGGATTATTGTACCACTCACTCATCCGTATCCGATCTCCAAGCAATGCACCAAGATTGAATGGAGATGACGGATCAATGCAAAGAACCGCGACGCGTTTATTTGCAGCAACAATTTCAGCAATGAGCGCATCAACCAAAGTGCTTTTACCTGCACCCGGAGGTCCCGTGATTCCAATGATTGGTATCGTCGACTGTTTTTTGAACCCAGATAAAAATTCGGCATAACCCTCCGCTTCATTCTCAATAAGCGAGATGACTCTTGCCAGCGATCTTGCATCTCCGTTCTCAATCGATTTTAATAAAGTGGCCCACATGCGTTATAAATAATGAAAGTAGATTGCTATAGTTGAAGTGCCCGGGAATAACTTCTATTTCAATCTGTAATTACGAAAATCAAATAATCGAACACCGGTTTTTTTTTCCAACCAATAAAGAAACCTGTTTTTCAGTGTAAATTTCTTTTGAGAAACATCAATTTCAACCTGCCAGTTTTTATCATGAATCCGGTTATGCATCACGCTCGGGTGCGTGCCTTTGAATTTCTCCAATGAATCGAAGTCTGAAAAATCAAACGCCGATTGTGCCTGGACATATGCATTCCGTTCTTCCTGGTCAGACCAAAACTGCACCGTATTTTTTTGCTTTTGAAGCATTTGCTGGGGACTCTTTACCCAACCGTAGTGATAAATTGCTGCGTCAATTTGTTTTACAAACAGTTTATCGCCATTTCGCCGAAAGCCCTGGGCGTCTTTGAAGGAAGAAATTGTTTTATCATTCCGGATAATTCTCACTTCCTTATGATACCAACGCCTGCTATCACCAACATAATCGTAAGTGCCATAAAAATGCAAATAGTCAAACAGTAAGCCATCCACGCTTTTATCCTTTACATATTTTTCAGCTGCATTCAGAATTCCCTGATGATATTTTTCATGAACTACTTCGTCTGCCTGGATGTAGAAAGCCCAGTCACTATCAGTAGCTATATGTTCAAAAGCTTTATTGGTTTCAACAGCTAGAATACTTCCGCCCGTTCGGATAGAGGGATCCCAGAAAGAATGTACAATTTTTATTTTCGAAGATTCGATCGCACGAATGAGCTGTTCAGTATTGTCGGTGCTATCGCCAATACATACAATCATTTCGTCAACAACCGGCAGAATAGAAGTTATTGCCTCAACGATGGGATAATCGTTAGACACGGCATTTTTAATAATTGTAAAACCAGAAATCTTCATAATCGCTGTTGGGTGTAAATTAATGGTTTCTTCTCCATTGTATTACTTCACTGGAATCCCTTTATGCAAAGCGTATAGTTTATAATACTTCATGAAGGTGAGGTGCGCAACATTTTTTGCTATGATAAATCCGCGGATGCCATCAAGAAAGCCACCTCGTATGATATAACCGTTGATAAATGCCCATGATGGATTAACGAGCAAATTCAACCAACTGAATTTTTTTCCTCGTGTGAAATATGCTTGTGCCGAGATGGTGCTGAAGCGATTATTTTGTATTGAATGCTCTTCGAGACTGTTGTAAGAATAATGCAATAGGTCGCCGGCAAGATGGAGTTGTTTCTGTGGTGAATCAAATTCTACTTTGTCGTGCGGGTTGATTCCCTTCCAACGAGCTAGTTTCTTATTGAAAAGGCGGAGCTTCCGATCGGGATACCAGGTTCCATGACGGATAAATTTCCCGCAATAAAAAGTACATCGATTCATTGAATAGCCCTGTGCGCGAAACTCATTTTTCTCTTTTTTAATTGACTCGCGTAGCGTTGTATCAAGCGCTTCGTCTGCGTCGAGACACAGAACAAAGTCGTGAGTGGCCAGGTTAAGCGCCTTGTTTTTTTGTTCGATGTAGCCAGCGAAAGGTTGTTGAACAACTTTTGCGCCGAAACCTCTTGCAATTTCAACCGTTTTATCTGTAGAGTTCGAATCGAGAATCACTATTTCGTCGGCAATATCAGTCACAGATTCCAGGCAACGTCCGATGTTGCCTTCTTCATTAAAAGTGATAATCACAACGGTCAATTTTTCCATATATGCGCGGCAAAAAT
>JACMLR010000544.1 GCA_014379515.1 Chitinophagaceae bacterium | reverse complement strand
TACTATTGATGCAATTGAAAATAAAATGTGGATTCATTTGTGCACGCAGCGCCATCATTTCAGTCTCAGCCATTCTATGTTTTAGTTCTGCTTCGTTCCTGATAACTGCGATCCTGCGACGCACAAGGATAGTTACAATCCCGGCAATCGCAAGCAGTGCACTCAAGCGAAACCACCACGTTTGCCACCACGGCGGGCTAATACTGATATCAAGAGTTGAAACCGTGCTGCTAAATTTTCCATCGCTATTGGCAGATTTCAATTCGAAAACATAATCTCCCGGCGGCAAGCTGGTGTAGTTCGCAAAGTTTCGGTTGTCGCTGTTCGTCCAACTATCACTCAATCCTTTCAATCTGAAAGCGAATAAATTTTTATTTTCGATCGAGAAATTATTGACCGCGAAATATAGTTTAATAAAATTTTGATTGTGTGCAAGCGATACACGTTTTACTTTTGACACAGCACTATCAAACTGGATGATCTGATCATTTACCATTATAGCAGTCAATAGCGGCGCAGGTGAGAAGCCATTTTCTTTCAACAATAGCGGATTAAATTGTGTAATTCCGCCTACGCCTCCGAAGATCAGTGTTCCGTCGGGTTCTTTCAAAATGCAAGCGGTATTGTATTCTAGAAACGAAAGACCATTTCGATGATCATAATTTTGGTGACTAAAATTATCCGGGTCGATTCGATATAAACCGGTATTCGAACTTGCCCAAAAAAATCCTTTCTTGTCTTTTGCGATTGCATAGCACACATTCGATCCGTTGTTAGCAAGCAATGGAATATGTCGGACTACTTTCTGCTGGAGATAATCGTACACCACGATTCCATTATCGGTAGCAAGCCAAAACTTTGTTCCGTCGAGAAGGAGGTGCCGGGCATAAATTGAATATTTCTTTATTTCTTCAATTGTGGTAAGATTATTGTTCCGAAAATCGTACCTGACCAAACCTCCACCAACAGTGCAGATCCAAAGAATTTCATTGGAATCTTCAAAGATATATCTGCCGATAAATGCGTTCGACTGCATCAGATTTTCGGGACAGGATTTCCACATCTTCTCTTTCAAAGAAAAGAAAACAGGACCGTTTTCTCCTGCGATAAAAAGACTATCCGCATTTTTCAATTTGTGAATAGCGTATAATTTTTTTGCTGTGAGTAGATTGTTTTCTTTGTTGAAAGACAATCGCTTTGTTTTTTTATTCAGCTCAATTAAACCGCCCCAACTTGCAATCCACACGTTACCTGCGTGATCTTCGGCCATATCATAAATTGTATTATTGATGGGACCGAACTTCGAAGATTCAGAATATGTTTTGAATTCATTAGTTGTCGGATTCCATTCGGACAATCCTTTTATTTGCGTTCCGACGTAATAAGTTCCATCACTGCATTTGAAGATGTCGAACACCATGTTGTCTGGCAACGAATTCCGCTTTACCGGTTCGTTACTGACAGTCCGAAACTGGTACTTTAGAGGATCATATTTTGATACACCGCTTCCGCTTAGGCCACACCAAATCAATCCCTGCCTGTCGCGGAATAGTGAAAGAACGAAGTCCTTTCCCAGCGAATTATTTTTATATCGATCGTGCGAAGATCTTTGGGTTACCTGGGTGAAGGGATTGTACTGAATAATTCCGTTGCCGCGGGTACCAATCCAAAGATTATCATTCGCGTCAGTTGTGAAACACCCGATGCCGCCGCTGCCTTTTTCAAAACGGCTAACCGTTTTTGTTTCATCAACAGAATTACGAATATAGAGACAGCCATCCGTGAGCGTCCCGATCCATAGATCATCATGGTATGAAAACAATTCCTTTATTTCCGGGAAGGGATAATCTTCCAGGAGTGGCAATACCTGGTAACTGCTCGTATTAGTTTGTGGAACGAGTGTATAAAGCCGTTGCAATGCGGCAACAATCAATTTCCCTTCGTGCAAAACAATACTATTAACTTTCGATCGGTTCGTAGGCTCGGTGAAATATGAATTGACTTTGTTGTTTGAAGTATTGAGTTGAAAGAGTCCACGGTTGAACGTGATGATCCAGTATTCATTAGGGCGGAAACTAACAATCTTTTTTATGGGAACTGTTGCAAGGATAGCTGCATATGGAAAAATTTCAACGATACTGACAAGCGAGTCACGTTTTGTATCATACAGGCAGGCTCCGCCGATTGTTCCAACCCATAATAAATTTTTTGTTTGGTCGAAGTACAGTGAACTGATATAATTGGATGGAAGCTTTCTTCCCATTGAAGATTGCGGAAGGAAGGTTCGGAATTGCTGCCCGTCGTAACGGTTCAAACCATCTTGAGTTCCGAACCACATGAAACCGTCGCTATCCTGCGCAATCGAATAACAACTGTTTTGAGAAAGTCCCTGGTCGGACGCGTAATTTTCGAACAATAATTCCTGGCTCGTTGCTGAGTAAAAGGCCAGATTTAATATTATAATTTGGCACCAGCGCATAAATTTAAAGCTAATTCAATTTATTGTATTCAATGTCTGTTACAACAACTGTTGCAAATCGATAGCAGTTCTTCAACAATGTAACCACTATTGAAGTTGTTGATGGGGGTGAGTGATTTGATGGGGCGAATGAGTTATTAGCAGGTACAATTGACGAGCCGTTGGATGTGGAATTGAAACGAAGAGGGTGCGTTGAACGAAAGGGGTTTCGGTTCCGAACTGACCACTAAAAAAAAGAGGAAATCGTCAAATTCTTCCAAATTTCAAAAATTAAATTGTTGATAGTCAGTTGATAAGGTCTTGAGTTCGGAACCGGCTTGGTTCGGAACCGCCTTCAAAATTCTCAACCCATCCTTCTCCAACAATTTACCACTTACATTTGCGCCATTCAATTCATAAATAGTATGGTGAAAGATAAAATCCTCGTTATTGGAGCATCAGGTCAAATCGGCGTTGAACTCACGCTTGCATTACGAAAACTATACGGCAACAACAACGTTATCGCCTCAGATCTCCGCGAACAAAATGCATTGCTCGAAGGCACCGGCCCTTATGTTAGTCTCGACGTAATGAATAAAGAAATGCTTCATGTTCAGGTCATTCGTCAAAACATTACGCAGATCTATTTACTTGCCGCGATCCTTTCAGCAACCGGTGAAAAAAATCCAAACCTCGCCTGGAATTTGAATATGACCGGGCTCCTCAATGTGCTCGACATTGCCCGCGAAGAAAAAATCCGAAAAGTTTATTGGCCATCTTCAATCGCAGTATTCGGCCCAAGCTCACCACGGCAAAACTGTCCACAACAAACAATCATCGAACCCGTCACCGTTTACGGAATCAGCAAATACGCAGGAGAATTTTGGTGCAATTACTATTTTCAGCGGTTTGGCGTCGACGTTAGAAGTATTCGTTATCCTG
>JACMLR010000543.1 GCA_014379515.1 Chitinophagaceae bacterium | reverse complement strand
GTCGTTTTTTGTGTGCCTTGTTTCAGTTTCCGTGCTGCTCATTTCTTGTCAAACCCGCGCCCAGCCTGACGTTTCTTTACCACCAGTTGCGGACAGTAATACTCCTGATTCAGCGGAAGAGAAGGTTGTCCCAACTCCAATCGCTGATGCAGCAACAATTCTTTCTAAAAAACAAGTTCCAATATTGTGCTATCACCAGATCCGCGAGTTTCGTACTTCGGATTCGAAAGTGGCGCGTGATTACATTGTGCCGCCGGCAATTTTCCAGGAACAAATGCAGATATTGGCGGATAGTGGCTACACCAGCATTCTACCCGATGCATTGATGGAGTATCTCGAAACAGGGAAGCCAGTGCCCGAGAAATCAGTGATGATCACTTTTGACGATACCGACCTTGAACAGTATACTGTTGCCGCCCCGATGTTGAAGAAGCTAGGATTTAATGCGGTGTATTTTGTGATGACTGTTTCATTAGGCCGACCAAATTATATGTCAAGGGACCAGGTTAAAGAATTGGCGGATGACGGAAATTTGATAGCATCTCACACGTGGGATCATCACAACGTAAAAAAATATGCGGGCAATGATTGGATAACACAAATTGAAAAACCGTCAAAACAAATTGAAGCGATTACCGGCAAGCGTGTTGAATATTTTGCCTATCCTTTTGGGTTATGGAATAAAGAAGCGATCCCTGAATTAAAGAAGCGTGGATTCAAAGCTGCGTTTCAGCTTTCTGAAAAACTAGATTCAACTGACCCATTATTTACTATTCGTCGTATGATAGTTCCCGGTAGCTGGACGGGTAAAAGTATGATGAGTAGGATGAGGGGGACGTTTAGGTAAAATGTCTTCGTGCTGAAGTATAAGCCGCTTGTGTCTCCTCCAACACTTCGAGCGTAAGAAAACTTCATAGATAACATTTTTTTGCGGATTAGCAATTCATCCACATCAGCAGTAAGATCAATTCAAAGAACGAATTGCGTACTAATTGCCAATTTTGGTGTGAAACAGTTTTAATAATCATTTCCAACCTAAGCTTCAATTCTGAACATACCACTACCATCAAATTCTGAGTTGCCATAAACGCCCTGAGACAAAATTGCCGCGCATTCATTGTCACCATAACGCCTTTGAATACGTGCCCATTTTTGCACTCCTAACCCTTCAATATCCTCTACAAAGATGGCATAATTAAAATGGGCAATAAAGTCCCTTAATATCAGCTGGGCAATAAAAAGGATCAAACCCGTGTCAGTGGAGAAACTTTTCTCATCGATTTTATCGCCAGGATTTTTCTTTATTTTGTTTAACGGAAATGCACAAATGTTACGATTCGTTTGCTGAAATGAAATAATTGCAAAAGGAGCATCCGAAAAGGGGAAAATTGTGTTTCGAATACTATTTTCCGCATTAGTCCAATCAATTTCCGAATGACGTTCTCTCAATTTATCAACATACAAGGCATCAATGACATAATAGTTTCTGTTCGTCAGCAAGAAAATGTCTTCACCAGACAAGGAGATGTTTACCATTTTGATTATTTATTTTATGGCACGTAGGCAAGTGCTGAGGCCCGAATTGTTTCAGCATTCTTTCAGGCCTCGTTCGCTGCTTACTTTCCAACAAGAGTTTTATTTTTTGTAACTCTCGGGAAATTTATCAATCAATCTTAATCTTGGTGGTCCGCCGCCATGTAGATTGCCCTGCGTGTATTCCTCAACCCACTTCTCCCGCGTAATCTCATCGATGTAATAAATCACCCAATTCTCCGCATATACTTGCCTTAAGTTTTT
>JACMLR010000542.1 GCA_014379515.1 Chitinophagaceae bacterium | reverse complement strand
GTACTGCTTGTGCCATGTTGCTGTTTTAAAAGGTTGTTTGGTTTATATCGGATAAATCCAATTATATTTTTATCAAAAAGAAAATGAACAAATAAACCCACAAAAGATCTACAAAATGCCAATACGTTGCTGCAACTTCCACAGGAATCGGATTGTAATTTCTAACCCGCGCACTGAAGGCCTTCAGAAATAAAACAATCAGCACAATCAATCCACCGATTACGTGTAGGGCATGCAGACCAAAAATGATATACAAAAATTGTCCTGCGCCTGATCCTTCCATTATAACGCCTGCAGCATATAACTGGCGAAAAGCGATTACCTGTAATACGATAAACACTGTTCCCAGAACTACTGTCAGTGTAACCATATTACGATACATGCGCATACTTCTCTCGCGAAAAGCTTTTACTCCCATTTGCATGGTTATGCTGCTGATCAACATTACTACTGTTGAATAATAAAAGAGCCTGGGAATGGTGATCTCCACCCAACCGGGCAGACTTCCCTTCACGATGTATGCACTGGTTAAACCGGCAAACATCATGATAATACTTGCAATCGCCACCCAAAGGGTGAACTTATGCGGATGAATTTTCTTTCGTTGTTGTGTGCTCACAGTATCAGTCGTCACTTTATTTATTTTATTATTTGAGGCAGTTTGTCTGCCAGCAAAGCCAGTAATACAATTGGCAAATAGATATAACTGCTAAACATTACACGTCGCGCAGCTTTTCGTTCCATTTGCCTGAACAAACGTACACATTGCCAAACCATCAGCAGGTTTGCGATTAATACAATTACAAAACTCACGATGCCACTCATTCCAATCAGGTAAGGCAACATTCCGACAGGTATTAATACCAGCGAATAGATTACCGATTGGATTGCCGAATACTTTGTTGGTCCTTCTACCGAAGGCATCAATTTGAAACCTGCATTCGTGTAATCTTTGTGAGCCACCCAGGCAATTGCCCAAAAATGCGGGAACTGCCAAAAGAACTGAATCACAAATAACACCCAACCGCCGAGGCTCAGGCTTTCGTTTCCGGCTGCCCAGCCAATCAAACACGGCAATGCACCAGGAACAGCACCAACCAATACCGAAACGGAACTCACTTTTTTTAGCGGTGTGTACAGAAATGCATACATGAACCAACTGCCCAGCGCGATAAGTGCAGCAAGAATATTAAAATAATATCCCAGGATCACGAGCCCTCCGATAAGCATTAATGCTGCGGCGGTCCATGCTTCATCCACACTCATTCTACCAGCTGCGAGTGGTCTGTTTGCAGTTCGCTTCATTAATGCGTCGGTATCTTTTTCCGCAATTTCATTCACTGCATTCGCACTGCCTGTTACCAGTAAGCCACCAGCAAAAAGCAGTATGATCATCGACCAATCGTATTCTACAACATTCGGCGCAAGCAAATAGCTGATCACTGCTGAAAAAGCTACCATGAAGCTCAGGCTGAATTTCGTCAACAGCCTGTAATCACTCAGTTTGCCTGCGATATTAAAAGAACTTTTTTGCTTCACGGTTTCTATCATAATGCCCGAATCAAATCTTGAATCCAAACCAATCGCACGATATTAATGCTTGCTTTCATCCGCACTTACCGGTTCTGTTTGCGGAATGAACTCTCTTCCATCTTTACCGTAATCATATGCCCAACGATGAACTTCAGGGATCTCACCTGGCCAGTTGCCATGACCTGGACGAATTGGCGTTGTCCATTCGAGAGTTGTTGAACCCCACGGATTTTTCGTTGTTACTTTCCGTCCTTTCCAGATGCTATAGAAGAAATTGAAAACAAACAACAGTTGTACTGCAAAAACAATCATCGCTACAGTTGAGATGAAGCGGTTGAGCTCCACAAAATCATTGAATGACTCCCAATTTGTATAATCAAAATAACGGCGTGGCATACCCGCAAGGCCTTCGTAGTGCATTGGCCAGAAGATGAGATACGCGCCGGTAAGCGTGACCCAGAAATGGATATACGCAAGCGTATTGTTCATGTATCTACCGAACATTTTCGGATACCAATGATAGATACCTGCAAACATTCCGAAGAATGAGCTCACACCCATTACAATGTGGAAGTGCGCAACAACGAAATATGTATCGTGCAGGTGAAGATCAAGTGTAGAGTTACCCAGCCAGATCCCAGTTAGTCCACCAGAGATAAATAAGCTTACAAATCCAAGCGCGAACATCATGCCCGGGGTGAATTTTATATTCGCCTTCCAAAGCGTAGTTAACCAGTTAAACACCTTGATAGCAGATGGTACCGCAATCAACAAGGTTAGCAACACGAATACCGAACCAAGGAATGGGTTCAATCCTGTTACGAACATGTGGTGTGCCCAAACGAGAAACGCAAGGATCGTAATCGCGAACAGTGAACCCACCATCGCCATATATCCGAAGATCGGTTTGCGTGCGTTGACCGAGATAATTTCTGAAGACATACCCATTGCTGGCAATAGGATGATATAAACTTCCGGGTGTCCAAGGAACCAGAACAAGTGCTGGAACAAAATCGCACTACCGCCTTCATTTGGTAAAGCACCAACACCAGTGATAAAAATATCAGAGAGATAGAAACTTGTACCCCCATGACGATCAAATAACAACAGGATGAAACCCGAGAGGAGAACAGGGAACGACAATACTCCCAGTACAGCGGTGAAGAACAACGCCCACATTGTTAGTGGTAAGCGCGTCATGCTCATTCCTTTTGTACGCATGTTGAGTACTGTAGAGATATAGTTCAAACCACCGAGCAGTGATGAGATAACAAATAAAGCCATGGCCGTGATCCAAAGATCCATTCCCACTTTTGATCCCGGGGATGCATCACCAAGAGCACTTAATGGCGGATAGGCAGTCCAGCCCCCGCTAAATGGCCCGGTTTGTACAAACAACGATGACAACATCACAACGCTTGCCATAAAGAAGAACCAATAAGAAAGCATATTGAGGAATGGCGATGCCATATCACGCGCGCCACACTGCAGAGGAATGAGCAGGTTCGCGAATGTTCCGCTCAATCCACCTGTTAATACAAAAAATACGAGGACGGTACCGTGCATGGTAACGAGCGCGTAATAGTTTTCAGGAGAGATTTTACCGCCTTTTGCCCAACGGCCGAGGATGTCTTCCAGTATTGGAAACGTTTCATCCGGGTAGCCGAGTTGAAGACGGAACAAAACCGACATCAGTCCCCCGATGATGGCCCAGGCCATACCAGTAATAAGGAACTGTTTAGCGATGGTTTTGTGATCCATGCTAAAAACGTATTTCGAAATGAACGTCTCTTTGTGATGATGAACATGATGTTCATCGTGATGCACGTCATGAGTGCTTGCTATTTCAGAGTGACCATGCAATGTTGCTTCGTTGCTCATGCGATAATTTTTTTTAATCAGAAACCGGTTACCCGGTCATAATTTAGTTCCCTACGGTTTTGGCGCGATTGGTTTCGGCTCGACAGCGGCGGTACTGTTCGGCTTCGTGGTGTCAACGATCGTCGCGGGCTTTGTAAAGATCTTCGAGTACTGAGATTGTTGTTGCGCCCTCCAGAGAATAAACTCCGACTTTGTTACAACCTTTACAATCCCCTTCATTGAATAGTGGCCGTTGCCGCACATTTGATCACATGCCAATTCATATTCAAAATCCGGGTTCTTGGTGATCTCTTTCATTTCTGCCGTTGTGTACTTTGGCGTAAACCACATGGTTGTTGGAATCCCGGGGACCGCATCCATCTTCAACCGGAAATGTGGCAAGCCAACGTCGTGCACAACATCGCGTGAGCCGATGATCAGTTTGACTGGTTCATCCTTCACGATATACATTTCAGAAGATACAACGATATCATCCTTAGCCGCAGAATCCTCCCAGATCAATCCCAACTCGTTT
>JACMLR010000541.1 GCA_014379515.1 Chitinophagaceae bacterium | reverse complement strand
TCATTCACTGAGCCATGGCTTGGTGGAAAAAAGCGAAATTCATTAACGGTGGCCGTTTATCGTAGTGTGTTCCGTCAAAGTGGGTACGACTATGCGCGCAACCGATATATCTTCAGTGACTCACAATCGCTGAAAAACTTTGGTGTTACCGTTTCATTAGGCAAGCAGCTGAAATGGCCAGATGACTTCTTTACACTCATTTTTGCACTTGATTATAAGCAGTATCAACTGAAGAACTATCCGTTTATTTCTTCCGGTTCTTCAACGTTTTCAAATGGTACCTCGCATAACGTGAGTTTCAAAGCAACATTGAGCAGAAACTCTGCGGGTCCTAACCCAATTTTCCCTGTAAGCGGTTCCAATTTTATGATGAGTGCGCAACTGACACCGCCGTATTCATTACTCAAAAGCGGTGTGACTTCGATAGAGGACAGTTATAAATTACCGGAGTTTCATAAGTGGCGGATGACTGCAGAGTGGTTTATTCCACTCGGACGTGGAATGGGCGCAGATAAGAGTAAGCAATTTGTTATTCGTGCTGCCGCGAAGTATGGATTTATGGGCAGGTATAATAAAAAGCTTGAGTATTCATTATTCGAACGCTTCCAGGTTGGTGATGCGGGATTAGCGAATGGGAATTTCATTTTGGGATATGATATCATTGCGCACCGTGGATATCCTGTGTATGAGAACTCAGATCCGAAGGTGAATCCTGATCAGCAGAATGCTCAGCAATTCTTTACGATCTTCAATAAATATTCTCTCGAATTACGTTTTCCATTTACCACCAATCCAAGTTCGACAATTTACGGTATGACATGGTTCGAAGCTGCAAACGGCTGGTATGATTACAAGAGCTATAATCCATTCCGCTTGCGTCGCAGCGCGGGTGTGGGCATGCGCTTTTTCTTACCGATGTTCGGTTTGCTTGGATTTGATTATGGAGTTGGATTCGATCGTCTCCGTCCGGGCAGCACCTTGAAAGATGCGAGCAGGTTTACATTTATGCTCGGCTTCGAACCGGAATAGTTGACTTAACCATTGCGGACGAACTCATGGGAAATAATTCATTAGCCTTAACACATCTATTCTTACTTTGTCGGCCGGATAATCTATAAAAATTAAAAACAGTTATGAAGAAGCTTATTCTGTTCGCATGTTGCTTTTTCGTTCTCACGATAGCAACGGTAGCACAACGATATGGTATTGTTGATACCAAATATATCCTTGATAAAATTCCAGAATACCAGGAGGCACAGAAAAAACTAGACGGGTTTAGTATTCAGTGGCAAAAAGAAATTGACGACAAACAAGGTATTCTCGACAAAATGTACCGCGATTTTGAAGCTGAGCAGGTGATGCTGAGCGACGAATTGAAGAGAAAAAGAGAAGACGAATTATTCGTTCGTGAAAAGGACTTAAGAGACCTTCAAAGAAAACGCTTTGGTTTTGAAGGCGATCTGTTTAAAAAAAGACAGGAACTGGTAAAGCCAATACAGGACAGGGTTTACAATGCCATACAGAAAATTGCAGTGAACCGTTCTTTCGACTTTATTTTGGACAAAAGTGAAGGAATAACTGTTATCTTTGCCGACCCTAAATTGGACCGCAGCGAGGATGTCTTAAAAGAGTTAGGGGTTAAATAGAGGTCGGATTTCCCAGGCCGGGATTAAAAAAATAACAATTAACTGGCGCAACGAAAGAACCTTTTTTATCAACTTAAAAAAATACCACCAGCCGCCACAGCGGCCGACCTAAACAACAAAAATGATTAGCATGAAAAAAGTTTTCACAGTACTATTTATAGCCATGAGTTTCCTGATGGCGGCCAATGAGGTTAGCGCACAAACGAAAATTGGTTATGTAAGTTCACAAGATCTTTTAGGCATTATGCCAGAGACTCGTAAAGCTGATTCAAGCCTTACACAACTCAGAACTGCTCTTATTCAAAATGCGCAGGAAAAGGAAACAAGATTGAATGCTGATATCGAAAAGTTCAATAAAGATTCTGCGACCATGAGCGAAGCAATCAAAACTGTGAAACGCCAGGATCTCCAAAAAGCATATCAGGATCTCGCAGGTGAAGAGCAAAGAATCCAGGAACAACTTCAACAAAGACAGCAAGAGTTGCTTCAGCCAATTCAAAAGAAAGCAAACGATGCTGTTCAGGCAACTGCGAAAGAAAACGGATATACTTATGTTTTTGAAAAAGAGGTGTTGATCGTTGCACCATCAGGCGAAGACATTTTGCCTCTTGTTGCAAAAAGATTGGGAATTAAAGTTCCAAATCAACCAGCTGGAACAACACCGCCTCCTGTAACACCGAGACCAAATACAAAGCAATAAGCTTTAAGATATTTTATCAAGCCGCCCGCTTCGGGCGGTTTTTTTGTTTAATGGATTCACACTTCGTTTATTTTTGAGGATGGCAATCAATCAACCAATCGGAATATTCGATTCAGGGTATGGCGGTTTAACCGTCATGAAAGAAATCGTGCGTCGGTTACCGGCATACGATTTTGTTTACCTTGGAGATAACGCCCGTGCACCTTACGGCAATCGATCGTTTGATACCGTTTACCGATACACACTTCAATGTGTGAAATGGTTTTTCGAGCAAAACTGCCCGCTGGTTATTTTAGCATGCAACACAGCTTCTGCGAAAGCACTTCGTACAATCCAGCAGAATGACCTACCACAAACAGATCCTCACAAGCGTGTACTTGGAGTGATACGCCCCACGGCAGAATTAATTGGGAACTATTCCAGGACAGGGGATGTTGGCGTATTGGCGACCAGTGGTACGGTTAGTTCCGGATCCTATGCGATGGAAATCGAAAAGTTTTTTCCGAAACTGAAGGTTCATCAGCATGCTTGTCC
>JACMLR010000540.1 GCA_014379515.1 Chitinophagaceae bacterium | reverse complement strand
TCAAAAGTTACGAGTTGACTCGATATATCGTGAAGTTATCGTACTTAAATAAGCCTCTAACATAGAACCGCATTACAACATTAGAAAATTATTGATCAAACAGGAGTAAAATAATTTTCGAACGTTGTCAAATTCTCATCAAATATAATTATTACACAACATAATATCAGACAGCTTTATGCTATAAACGTGTAAAATGAACGCAAATATTTTACAATTTGCTTTACAGGAAAAGTTATCAGCAAGAAGACGTCGACTGATCTTCGTTACCACGAGTGTATCATTGTCATTCGCTAACTGTTACGTTTCCGAACATATTTGTTAGAGGTGGCAGCGCTAAGTTATTGCTAATCAGTTCAAACTAAATTGGTATAGTTTTCACTCCTATTGAAAGATCGCTTCAATCAATACTACTAACACATGATGCATCATCTTAAATTATCGCTCCGCCGCCTGCGCCGCAATTCGCGTTCAACAATAATAACAGTGTCCGGGCTTGCACTCGGAATTGCAGCTTACATCCTGATCCTTGAATATGTGAGCTTCGAAAAAAGCGTGAACGGTTTTCATAAGAACGGTGCAAACATTTATCGCCTAATCAATGAAGCACCCGATGGTGCCATGTGGGGTGAAACAGAACCTGGTTGGGTTTATTATGCAGAAAAACTGCCGGAGATACAAGAGTACTGTCGTTTTGCAGATGGCATCGGCCAGGGTATCATTCGTTCAACTGCAGACAACAGTCAACCATTTCGTGAAACTGCAGTTGGCTATGCCGATGGAAACTTTTTCTCCTTCTTCACTTTCAAAATTCTCGCAGGCAACCCGGATGAATTGAAAAAAGCGAACACGGTATTTTTATCCTCTGCGTCCGCAACAAAATATTTTGGAAAGCAAGACCCAGTTGGTAAAACACTGGTGCTTTATAACCAGTTTGGTCAAACGACATATTCTGTTGCCGGTATTTATGAGATGCCTGTTAATTCAGACATCCAATACAACATGGTGTTCTCGATGGAGACGTTTAAGATCCCCGCGAATCTTAATGGCAACGATTGGGCAGAGTTGACGAATCTTAGTTCACAGTTTCCTAATACCTGTTTTCTTGTAAAACCAGGAACGGATGTAAAGAAATTGGAAGCGAAGCTTACGGACATGCGTACCAAATTAAAAGCAGACAAAGATGGTGTTGTATTTCACCTGCAAGCATTATCAAACGTTCACCTCGCACCCTCATTAAGCGATAAGATGCCAACAACCGGCAACCTTCGATATGTGTACATACTTGGAATCGTTGCAATATTGATCTTAGTGATTGCCTGGTTTAACTATATAAACCTGTCGACCGCAAATGCGATAAAGCGTGCTGGCGAAGTTGGCGTAAGAAAAGTGATTGGTGCATCCCGCAAAAACCTTGTGTATCAATTTTTGACTGAATCACTATTGGTTTTTGTAGTTAGCCTTGGGGCAGCGTTATTGATTGTTGCTCTCGTGCAACCGTTGTTCAATGAACTTGTGAAAAAAGAATTGCAGCTTTCAACAATTACCTATACGAATACCTGGATTGCGGGTTTTGCATTGATGCTTGGTGGCTCTTTGCTTGCCGCTATTTGCACAGCCTATAATTTGAGTGGCTTCAATCCCGTTCAAACGTTGAAAGGCAAGCTCACGAAATCGAGCAAGGGAGTAGTATTGAGAAAAACATTGGTAGTGATGCAGTTTTCGATTTCAATTGTGCTGATACTCGTTACGGTGCTTATTTATCAGCAACTGAAGTTTATGCAAAAAAGCGATCTTGGTTTAAATCCGGAGCAGATCGTTGTGGTTCGTGGACCTGAACTGGGAAAAGATAGTACGTTATCTATTCGGAACAACACATTTCTCAATGAACTTGCCAAGCAAAGCTTTGTGCAGGACTATGCACAAACCGGAACTGTTCCTGGCAACTACTACAATTTTACAACAAGTGGGTTCAGTCAACCGAATTCAAAAAAAGGTGAAGAGCTCGAAGCATATTCTTTTGCAATTGTGGATGGTCGCTACTTTAAAACCTATGGTATTAAATTGAAAGCGGGCAGAAGTTTTACAGACAAAGAAACAGCGGTGCAATGGAACGATAATAGCAAAGTAATGTTGAATGAAAGAGCGGTGGCGCAATTTGGCTTTAAGTCGGCAGAGGAAGCATTAAATACAAAGGTTCAATGGGATGAACGTCAGCTTGAGGTTATTGGTATTGTTGCCGATTACCATCACAGAGGCTTGCAAAGCGCAATCGATCCAATTATCTTCTACCCGCAAAATAGCGGAGGTTTTTTAAGTCTTCGGATAGAATCAGCCAATATGGTACAGGCAGTTGCAAAAATTGAATCGTTGTATAAAACTTATTTCCCAGGCAACCCATTCGATTATTTCTTTGAGGATGAAAACTTCAACAAACAATATCAATCGGAACAGCAATACGGAATGATTTTTTCCACCGCATCTATATGGGCAATCTTAATTGCGTGTTTGGGGTTGTTTGGACTTACAACTTTCTCAATCGAGGCAAGAACAAAGGAAATTGGCGTACGCAAGGTGCTCGGCGCTTCTATTGGAAGCATGGTAAGTTTGTTATCGAAAGATTTCCTGAAGCTGGTTTTATTAGCATCGATTATTGCCTCACCTCTTGCATGGTGGGCGATCAGTAGCTGGTTACAGAATTTCGCCTACCAGGTAGATATTCAGTGGTGGCTATTTGTGGTTGTCGCGATAGCAACAGGATTAATAGCTTTAGTCATTATAGGGCTTCAAACAATAAAAGCCGCAATGGCGAATCCAGTGGAAAGTTTAAGAGCGGAGTAATTTAATTTAAGGTAGGGCTAAGGAAGATCACAAATTACGTTTACTTATGAGATTATTCCAATGCATCGTCTCGTTGTTTGTATCGAGTTTTGGAAGTTTGTTCGGACAAACGAGCGAAGAAAGATTGAAAACCTATTTTTCGGCTTTGCACGAGAACCAGGGATTTAATGGGAACGTACTCGTTGCCGAAAACGG
>JACMLR010000539.1 GCA_014379515.1 Chitinophagaceae bacterium | reverse complement strand
CGAAATACCGTTCCGGCACATCTCCTACTCGCCTCGAATAAAAAATTCCAGCTTTATTAAACAGCTCCGTTCCTTCCGTGAAGAAGGGCCGGTTCTCCCTAAACTGTACTTCAAAGGGCGAGATATTGTTGACAACGTTATCGGAAATCACCTGGCCAAAATCGGGAATAAGCGTTGCATCCAGTGTGAAACTTTCATCAATTCCGTACTTAACATCCATACCACCACTAGGTAACCACTCGTTTTTGTTTGGCTCCATCAAAACGGGAGTGCTCCGATACCCACCACTGATATAAGGCGAAAAGCTAAGCCGTAAGGGCGGAACGAGATTTTGCAACCCGGCCAAATCGCCAAATTGGTTGGCAAATCCATTTACGTTTGGATCCACGGGATTCCAAAAAGATGTCTCATTCAAACGACGCGAGAAACGGAGGAATTGAATTCCCCAGTCTTGCTCATTTGATTTTGAAAAACGAATTGAAAAATACGGAATCTTCATTTCAACGATCCAGCCATCGGTTCTAAAACTTACGCGGCTATCCCAAACAGCATCCCAACTCACATCGCCGTAAACACCAAAACCGGTTTCTGCCTGGGGAGATACACGCGCATCACTCTGCACATTTCGTGATGTAACAGAAAATTGAAACGCGTTTTGGCGGTCTTTATATGTATCAAGAAAAACGGAAAAATAATCGACATCTGCGCGTTGCTCCTGGTCGCGGGCAGTGAACTGCTTTCTGACTTTTGCAGGATCATCATAAATATATGCAGCGATGTAAATTGAAGTATTATCGTACAATACCCTAACATCGGTCTTGGCCGTGGAGGGATTTCCGTAAACCGGCGTATTGGTGATGAAATCAGTAGCAACCGGTGCTGTCTTCCAAACATCTTCTAGGATGCCATCGATTTTCGGCGCCTGGGCTACTTTAATGGCGCGAATGTTCCGCGGCTGACTCGTGGCAACAGTCGTACATATTAAACAAAGACAGATATAAAAGATGAAACGCAGCATGCAATTTTAGAGCGGCAAAAATAGTAGAAATAGGTTATCCAGAAGCGGAAAGAAACCGATGCGCATAACCGAAACGGCTATACATAACATCATCCCTGGCGTTGATATCAATTCGCGCTTAATGAAAAACGTACTTCGTACCTCCCGCTGCAAAAAGACAAGCCAAATGCACTAACTGCTGCATTCCAGTTAATTGACTTTCTTTTTTAGCTGGTTGACCTGTTCGTGGAGGTCGGTTACGAGGTTGGCGAGCTGGCCAACATCCCATCTTTTTTCGGAGTTTGCTTTGCTGATGATATGGGCTGCTTTCCACATCTCAAGCACATCCTCGGCGTCAACATTGTAAGGTTGATAGACCGGGTTATCGCTCACGAGTGTAAGCTTGCTTTTTGATTTCGGATTCTTGATCACTCTTTTGTAGACGATTCCCTCTTTCCGGGAAATAACGATATAAGTGTTGTTGATGCGTACGTCTTCCAGGCTTTCCACTTTTTCCCCAACAATTACCGAACCACTGGCTGTTGGAAGCATAGAGTCTCCGATAATTTCGAATGCGCGATAAGAACCCGGTGCCAGCATCGGCAAAGTGAATGTATTGAGCTCATCCACAAATGCGGGATCTGCATAACCGGCGAGATACCCGGCTGCCGCCTTCATTGGAACGAAATGAATCTCGTTATTACTAACCGAAGCCAGTTTCATTGCACGGCGCCGATTCAAATAACTTCCCTTCGTCTCATTCAGGTCCTTCCGAAGAAGTTCATCTAATGATAGTTTGAACATATTGCCGGCAATTTCCAGGACTTCGATTCTCGGTTCTGCTCTTTCTTCTTCATATGCACCAAGCAGCGAACGCTTAATATCGAGCTTGTTCGCAAACTCTTCCTGTGTCCATCCACGAAGCTTACGCAGATACCTTAGATTTTTTCCGGCAGTAGACATAACTAATAAATTTAGTGCAAAATACTAAAAGTTTTGACATTGCGGAAGTTTTTACGAGGAATACTGAACTCAGAATACAGAATAAAGAATAAAGAATAAAGAATTCAGAATCCTCATTCGCGGTGTTCGATTCCTCCAGGCCAGGGCCAGGCCGACCCTTTGCCTTTCTGTTTCTGAACACGATCGACCCAAATTTCAGTTATTGAATTTAATCTACATTCTGAATTGTACCTACTCCCGTTTTTAGCATAGACCATCCCCCTTCTTCTGTATTCTTTATTCTTTATTCTGTATTCCGAGTTGCGTATTCCCAATCCCACATGCTTCCCCACCCCGCACTACTCAATTTCCCCAATCCACTTCTCAACAAACTCCCTTGCCGGTGCAACCACCTGCTTGCCCGCACGGAAGGCCATTTTCCAACGATTGCCTTTGCTTTCGTAGGCTCGATTAACGAATACTTTTCTTCCGTCTCTTTCTTTTAGTTCGGCATTGAAATCGATGTCCGCCGTTTCTGCCATGAAATCAATCAAGCGCTTTTTCACAAACAATAAATGGTTGGTTGGATAATTTTCTTCCCAGAGCTTAATGCGATGATCATAATTTTGTTGATTGAAACTAACTGTTTCCGGATATGATTTTTCGTAACGAATGAATGCTTGATTTTTTGGATTTTCGTATTCTTTCAATTGCTTCTGACCTTCGGTCAGTATGGTCTGAAAAATTGGCTTCAGATCAGCATTTGCTGATTTTACGTTGTTCTCCGCATCCGCTACCATTTTGCGGTATCGGGCTAGCGTTTCTTTTTTGAAATCTTCCGGAGTTTGAATTGCTACAAATTCTGGTTTGTAGGAATCTTTCATTTCTTTATACTCCTTTTTAAAAGCCTCGGTGTTCACTGCCGCCTTTGTGTAAATCAGCAATTCTTTTGCTACCGCTGTTCGATTACCCAGTGCAATATTCTTTGCATTCTTTAATCCATATGCATCGAGTGAGCCACCAAGTATGCTTCGGGTGATTTTTTTATCTGCATCGCTTTTACCGATACCAAGTTGCTTCAGGAATTCAGTATTCATCCGGGCAACAGAAAATGAAAGTAAGGTCATTCCACCTGCGATAAAGAGCGAGGTAACAAGTACAGATCGCAGGATGATTTTTTTGCTGACGTGAAAATTGTGCTTCATAAAAAGTAATAATTATAATGGTGATTTGATTTAATGTTTGATGTTAACTATGAACCATTGCCCCTTCGATCAATTGTTCCTGCAACTGTTGCCAGCGTGCGCCGCTTAGCTCAGTCTCCGATAGAATCATGAGTGTGCTGAAAACAGATTCAGGTGCATTGTTCTTGATATCTTTTAACCACTCGGCTATTTCGTTATTTGTTAATCCCCGCAACATCCATCTGCTGTATTGATCAACGAGGTTGCATGGAATCTTCAACATTGCTTTGTGGCTTAATTGAATGATCTGCCCATCACTGAAATTTTCCCAGAGTGATTTATTGAGAACATCTTCCTCTCTTGCCATATGTTCCAAATTGAAAACGAGAAAATCGATGAATGCAGAATAAATTGCTTTGCCGATGTCTGCTTTGTCGTCGGCACATACACCGTGCGAAAATGCGAGTAGCAACCCGCTCAATCTTCTTGCGAGCGAATGGTCTTCCTCATGTTCGGCGAGTATCTCAAGAACCAGCGGCCGGTTAAACTTTTGAAGAGCAGGAAAAATAATCGACTCCTCGGCATAGGCATGATCTTTCATTAAATCAAGCAAGTCGTTTAATTGATTGATAGAATGCTCCGCATCCTCTGCATTTGTAAAATCAGTACGCTGCAAAACGATTGCAGAATCGTACATGAACGCGCGTAGTGCTTTATGAACCTGGTTGAAAATATTATAT
>JACMLR010000538.1 GCA_014379515.1 Chitinophagaceae bacterium | reverse complement strand
TTGGCTGGTGGAACTGGTTGGTTGAATTGTGGTGAAACAACGCTAAGCATTCCTACAACGGAAGCTGGAGTTATTTACCAGTTGCAAAGAGATGGGAACTGGGTGCAGGAAAAAACCAGCACAAGTGGCGGGTCGTTGAGTTTTGATCCCATTCAACAAGAAGGAACTTATAATGTGAGAGCGCAAAAAGTATTCTGCCTGAATTTTTATTACAGCTTTACGGAGTTTGGAAATATCATCCTAAAAGATGCTCCACCACCACCTTCCATTAATTTCACAACGGCCACTTCGATAAACCTCACTTGGGGTGGAACAGGGAATTATATTTTAGAATATGGAGTGGCGGGTTTTACGCCAGGCGCAGGGTCAACAGCAGGTGCGGGTGGAACGGTTATCAATACATCCGCAACCACTTTTGCAATCAACGGCCTTGCGGCAGGAACGAGTTATGATCTTTACGTTCGCCAGCTATGCAGTCCGGGAGTGTATGCATACTCCACCAATCGTCGGGTATCTACAGACTGCGGCGCTGTAGGTGTGTTTCCCCAATCGCAGGGTTTTGAAACGGTTGCAGCAGGCTATCTTCCACCATGTTGGTTTTCCAACTTCACCAATGGCGACTATTATGGCGCTTATTTTGTTGCGTCCGGAATAGCGCGGACCGGAAATAATAGTTTGGCCTCGTATAGCGGAAGTGTAACGTTACCAAGATTCACCCTTAATGGTAATCAACGACTGCGATATTACGTCAGGTGCGGGTACCTGTCTTCTGAATACAGTATCAAAGCATCGGGTGGCACTAACAGTCAATCAGCATTTTCTACTGTTGTCGTAACAGATACTATTGACGCCACTTCTTTCCAGGAACGTATCGTGAATTTGACCGGGCTCACGGGAGCTGTTTATCTTTCGCTTAATCACCAAAAGGGGACATTCTATTTTGATGATTTTGTTATTGAAAACATTCCGCCATGCCCCGGTGCTTCGTCAGTTAAACTTCAGTCTACATCCAATACCAGCGCAACGATTGCATGGAAAGGGTCTGGTAATTTTATATTAGAATATGGGCTTAGTGGTTTTACGCCAGGTACCGGTAATGGTGCCGGGGTAGGTGGAACGTTGATTACAAACGCTGTTTCCCCAAGGAACATCAGTGGGTTGCTTGCCAACACCTCTTATGATGTATATGTTCGCCAAAATTGTACGTCATCGGGTAATGGATTTAGTCCGAATACGCCGCGGTTTAATTTTACCATGATGCCAGATTGCGCGGCCGCAACATCAATTTCACTATGTACAAACATTAACGCAGCCATAGCTGCAGGAAGAGGAATACTTGATTTTAGCGGAAGCTACCCTTCAAATTCTGCGGGCATCCCAACACCAGGGAAAGAGTTGTATTATTCTTTTACACCTGCAACAGCAGGCGTTTATTACCTCGATATCATTTCAAGATCATCCGGAGTGCCGAGTTTCCTTTATAAACCAGCCTCGGCAGGTTGCTCAAACAGTGGTTGGATCGGGATTGGTTCGAATGATAATCTTGCGGTTGGCAAAGTCGCGATTGGCTGGCTGCAAGCAGGGGTGACCTATTATCTACTTCTCGACAACGGCTATGAAGATGCTTTCTCGATGACATTCAAAGTCTGTAAATCAACAGTTGCTGTTTCACCTCAATGTTTCTCGATAAACACCCTTGATAGAAAAATTCCATCAAACAGTACAAAAAAAGAATACCTGATTGACGCAACTGGCGATCTTGTTGCAGAACTTGATTTCGCTACTGTTAACGCAAGACCGGGTAAAATAACTTTTTCATCATTCAATAGTTCTGCGATCAATTCACCTCGCGACGGCTCCAATAAAGAATACTTGTCACGAACCGTTTACATTAGAACAGACAGCACGCTGTCAGGAAATATCGGAGTGAAGTTGTTTTTTAATAACAGCGATTTACAGAAACTGATAAATGAACCGAATGACGGCCTTGCAGATGTGACAACAATCGGAAATTTGATTGCGACGCAAACTGCTTTTGAATACTGCACTTCAACACCTACCCTATCAATGGGAGTGACTGTTCCGCAAGCAGCAAACGGTAGTTACGATGTTTCCGCTTCCTATGTCCAGGTGAATACATTAAACCTGGGCACGTTTTATCTTCATGGGGGAAATATTGCTTTAAGTCCTTCCACACTTAATCTATGTCCTGGTTACGGTGTGGGATTACAGTTTCCGAATTTAGGTTCGGGTACAACTTATCGTTGGCAAGTTGATCAGGGTGCTGGTTTTATTGATCTGAATAATATCAACAGTTATTCTGGTGTCACGACCTCAACGCTCGGTATCTCGTTTCCTCCAACAAGTTTCTACGGGTATAAATACCGCTGTGTCGCTATCAAGGATGGAATAACAATAGTGGGTGAGTCGCAGACAATGAAATTCAGTTTGTATTGGATCGGAGATGTAGACGATAACTGGTCGAATCCCCGGAACTGGTCATGTAGCGAATATCCGGATTTGAGAGTGCCTGACGCTAACACAGATGTTGTAATTCCCACAGGCTTCTCTTCCAATTCACCCCGCGTTACAACGGATGTTTCTTGCCGAAGCCTTACTGTTGAGGTGAACGCCAGTATTACAATCGACCCCGGTAAAAAAATTATAGTGACAGGAAAATAAACCCTAACCCCTTTTCGACATGACTACTCTTACTCGCCTCATTTGTTTGTGTGCAATGATGTGTTGGCTTTTTCCCGTTGGCGCGCAGGAATATATAATACGACACGATTTTCTTAAAGAAAATTCTACTTACTATAAAGTCTCAAAAAACGGAGATACAGTTAAGCTTCAAAAAGAAGGTATCAAACGGAAAGGAAATGTTACTCTCGTCATTAACAACTACAATCCTTTTTTTTGGGAAAGCAAAGTTGAAAAAACAACGCCTGCTGATGAGGATGGCGAAGATCTTTCAAAAATCTTCAATCCCTTAACACTATTGAAGCAAATGGGCGGTGGAATGATCGATCAGTTTCTCCCAATTGGAATCGGGGGCGGTTCACGTGGCTCCTCAAAAATGAGCGGGATGTTCAATCAATATAAAAACAATTATAACGAGGTGAGTCGGTTACGCCAGGTGATGAATGAATATATCATCGCCGAGCAGCGCCTTGAAGAGTTGAAATATAATACAACAGATCCCGCAGAAGAGATTAAATTAAAAGCGGTAATTATTGTAGCAACAGTGGCTGGAACATCACAATCACAAATGGATACGGCGAGAACAAAGGCACTTCAATATGATAATCGCTACTCTTATCTTATCTATTCGCTCGATACACTCTATCGCTCGTTCAATTCCTATTTTTCTACGGCCGATTATGCAGCCCTCGACGATGATGAAAAAGAACTTTGGAATAATGTAGTAGCCGAATTAAGAAATTACTACCAACCAAAAGTTGATGCGCTTGAAACCAGGGCAACGGGAGAAAATAAGTTTAGCAAGGAGGTCGAACGAATTTTACTTCTTTATAAAGAAATCAAAGAGACGAGATTTGAATACAGGTACCAGCTCACCAGCAATACCGATGTATCAATGCTTCGGGTTTCGTCTTATCCAAGTGCAACAATAACAAACCGAAAAGATACTCTTACAAGATTTATTACCGTAAGAAGGAAAAATGGCATGCGTCTCACAAACTCGTTTGGTATTTCATTCGCAGCCTTGAATGAAAAAAAATATTTTATCGCACCTGATTCACTGATATCCTCTTCCCGCGCAAATCTATTTACACCGATCGTAACTTCGTTCGTTCATTTCTATGGCAGCCGCAGAAATGGAATTAAATGGGGAGGTAACATCGGTGTTGGAATTCCATTGACTACATCGGAGAAGGGGATTTCCTTTTTAAGTGGGCTAAGTGCAATTTTTGGAAGAAAGGACGAAATGATCGTTTCAATCGGTGCTGTAGGATCCAAAATTGCACAACTGGAAAACGGATTGAAAGTTGGCGACAAGGTTCAGAACCCCTCAAATTTTAATCTTCCCACTGAATCCTATTATCGGGTTGGCGCCTTCGTTGGATTCACCTTCAACATCTCCGCATTGACTGGAAGCAAAAAATGAAACTAGCTAATCGTTGTTAGTCATCATATGATGGTGTAGCAGCTAGATTTGTCAATTACCTCAAATATTATTTAGCCTATCTCGGTACCGGCAAACAAGTAACTGTTTGTTGGTACTGACTTAACGTTTATATAATGATGCAGTGGTTCTTTTGCCGCGTCATTATCAAACACGAAATCTAAACTGCCAAATAATGAGACGCTTCAGAATGCCAAGGCGCTGTGGGAAGTTAATTCTCGCAGCTGCATTGACAGGGTCAATTTTTCTAAACCCCAGAGATGCCAACGCCAACAATGTTCCAGGCCAAGGAACAAATCAAAATCAGGATCAAACAATTTCAGGAACAATCAAAGACGCTGCTACCGGCAATCCATTAGCAGGTGCGAGCGTCGCCGTGAAGGGAGGCGCGCAATCGACATTTTCGGATGGCAACGGAGCCTTTAGCCTCGCGGTTCCATCAAAAGCAACAATCATTGTTAGCTACGTTGGATTTGTAACTCAGGAATTTGCAGTTGGAACAAAAACAACAATTGATATAACCTTACAAGCGGCTCAGTCAGACCTGGCCCAGGTTGTGGTAGTTGGATATGGAACGCAAAACAAACGTGATATCACCGGTTCGGTAAAATCGTTGAGAAGCGATGCATTTAATAAAGGAATCATCAACTCGCCTCAACAACTCCTGCAAGGAAAGGTAGCCGGAGTAAACGTTACATCGGCAAGCGGTGAACCCGGCGGAGTTCTTGGTATCACAATTCGCGGACCTGGCGGTGTGCGTACAGGTAGTACTCCATTATTTGTTGTAGATGGTTTACCACTTGATAATTCAAGCACAGGCGGCGGTGATCCATTGAACTTCATCAATCCCCAGGATATTGAAACAATCGATGTATTAAAAGATGCATCCGCAACCGCTATTTATGGTGCACGCGGTGCAAATGGAGTGATCATCATTACAACAAAACGCGGCAAAGCCGGAGCTTCAAACCTAACTTTTTCAACAAGCGTGGGTATGTCACGTATCGCACGCAAGCTCGATGTTTTTACCGCAGATGAATTTAGAAGAGAAGTTCCAAAGCTTGGCGGAGCAATCGATGACCAGGGTGGCAGTACAGATTGGCAAAAGGAAGTTACAAGAACAGCCTATACTCAAAATCACAACCTTACCATGAGTGGTGGCGCTGATAAGTTGACTTATTATGCTTCATTCGGTTTGCAAACACAACAGGGTATCATCAAGAAAAATCAACTTGATCGGTATTCAGGTCGATTCAATGCAACGCAGAAATTTCTCGATGATCGGCTCACATTAGAAGTAAACCTCAATGTGACGAACACGAAAAACGAGCGTCCGCCAATTCAGACTATTATTGGTGATGCAATTGCAAATAATCCAACCTACCCAGCATACGACGCAAATGGCAAACCGGCGCAATATCAAAACCTGAATAATCCCCTTATCTACTTCAACCTTGATAAGGATATCACTACCATCAATCGTGTAATTGGAAATATTTCCCCTTCTTTGAAGATTATCAAAGGACTTGTTTACAAATTGAATTTCGGTATTGATAACTCCAATTCGACGCGAGATCTTCAGGCCTTACCAAATGCAGTCCCGCTACGTGATGGCCGACTCGAAACGTATTATAATTACAATCGTAATAAGTTAATCGAGAACTATCTTACTTATAATACCGAGTTCGGAAATCATAGTGTATCAGCATTAGCAGGTCACTCCTATCAAAAGATTTTTGTTCAGGGAAGGAATAATAGCATCAACCGCTTTCCCATTTCTTCAGTAGAACCAATTTATAATCCGGGACTGGGTCAGGAACTTACACTTGCCAATAACCGGCCTGGCGGTTTTGGATTCATTAATGAATTGCAATCGTTCTTTGGACGTGTTACTTATCAGTACGATAGTAAATATCTATTGACTGCTAACTTCCGAGCAGATGGTTCGTCGAAGTTTGGTTCTAATAATAAGTACGGTTATTTCCCATCTTTCTCACTGGGTTGGAAAATATCAGAAGAAGAATTTCTTCGCAATTCAAATTCAATTACCAACCTGAAACTTCGTGCAGGATGGGGGTTAACAGGGAACCAGGAAATTCCATCAAAAATTACGCAAGCCCTTTTCACCTCACAGGTTGCTGCAACAACAAGTTATCCGTTGGCTTTATCCGGACCTTATCCTGCCGGAACAACTTACTCAAGGTTAGCAAATCCGAATATTCAGTGGGAAGTTTCAAGTCAAACCAATATCGGACTTGACTTTGGATTTTTAAATGGTGCACTCACCGGAGCTATCGATGTGTTTTCAAAAGTATCTGACAATATCCTGCTCGAAGTTATCCCAGCTGACCCTGTTCAGCCTGCCGGAACATTTTGGACAAACGTGGAAGACATGACGATCACTAATAAGGGAATTGAATTGGACATTGAGTATCGCCAAAAAATTGGAAGAGGATTTACTGTTAGCGTTGGTGGTAACGCAACCTACATGAAAAACAAAGTAGAAAACTCTCCTTATTCCGTTATTCCGTCTGGCTCTGCATCAGGTTCGGGACTGACCTCCGCAACGATCAATGGTTATATTAATGATCAGCCCATCGGAACGTTCTACCTGAAAGAATTTATTGGTTTTGATAATGCCGGTTTGAGTAGTTATAGAGATACCGATAAGGATGGCATCATCACAGACAAGGACAGAATTGCTGCCGGAACAGCGCTGCCTAATATGATCTATAGCTTCTTCGGGACAGCGGCATACAAAGGATTTGATTTTTCAATGAATTTCAATGGCGTATCTGGCAACAAAATCTATGATAACACTGCCAACGCGAATTTCTATAAACTCAAATTATCAAAGAATGTAAATACAACAGCTGAAGCAATTGCTGATGCGGAGGAATCAGTTAACAACGCTGCGCCAGTAAGCACTCGATACCTGAAAGAAGGGGCATATCTACGATTGAACAACGTATCACTTGGCTATAACGTGAATACAAGATCAATCGGCCTTGATAAATGGGTTTCTGTAGTGCGTCTTTCGCTGACAGCTCAGAACCTTTTTGTATCTACTGATTATAACGGATATGATCCCGAAGTAAATACAGATCGGACGATCAATGGCATCTCTTCATATGGAATCGATTTCCTCAGTTATCCCAAAGCGAAGTCATTCATTTTTGGAGTAACCGTTTCATTCTAAAACAAAAGAAAATGAGAAAGAAAATATTAAGCATAATACTTGTTGCCGGTTCAATCGCAGGTAT
>JACMLR010000537.1 GCA_014379515.1 Chitinophagaceae bacterium | reverse complement strand
TCGATCGCAGTCGAGCAAATCACCTGTGGCAGAGTCGCGTGCGATCTAGCTAAATCTGCTCTGGGTGAGTCTATCGGAAGTGAATCTACTTTGTACTGCTGCTCGGTTCCATTTGCCCGATGTCCGTTGCCATTCCTGCCAGTTCCTTGAGGTAATGCTTCTCGTGAAACAAGCCTTTCGCTAGGCTGAAAAAATCTTAAGTTCGCAGCGTCTTGGTGCCAAAAGACATGGACGTTTTGTTCCTGTAAACGCTGCGTAATGTGGTTGAGACAAATATCTGACCCTGAAACCGGGAGTTTACGCTTAGCTAAAATATAGGCGAGAGCTGACATTCCAATTCCACCAATTCCGATGAAATGAAACGGCCTCCCGCTGAAATCGACAGAATTCAGCATCCTAGCTCCTCAAACACCACACCACACCAATAACACGCGATATCATAGCAAGAATTGCTTTTTCGCGATATAACCTCTCAAAGAATTGGGCTGTCTGCTCTGGTGACTCCTGAAAACCAGCTACAAACTGTTCTTGACAGCGATCGCCCCTTTTGGAAGTTTTTGACTGAAAACGCACCGGTTGAACTCAATATTTTAAAGTTTGCTGTTTTTGTTTAGATTTAGGCTATGCATATCTGTTACAGGTCTGCTTATTGTAACATAAATGCCGTCTAATTACTTTTAAACAACTTACAATATGAAACTCTTTCTTTCGCTAGCACTACTGGTAATTCAATTAAATGTAAATGGCCAGGAAAAAAATGTCATTATTTCTAAAGACAGGGTGGAGGTTATTTTTAATAGTAAACTTGACCTCGACCAAGTGATAAAAATAAAATCAGACCTCAGCGCTAAAAACATTGAATTGAAATTTCTCCGGCTCGAGTTTACGGAAGCAGGTAAACTAATTGGCATAAAGTTTACTGTGGATTTTAAGGACGGTCATAAGGGCGGAGCTGCAAACGTGAAATTGAATGAGGACAGCCGATTTGGATTTTACCGCGACTTCGTCAGTTTGACAGATCCCTTCAGTGCAGGCAATATTGAAGACGAATAAGCTTCGTTGTTCTTCAGTTCACTACTATTGACGGGTTTCGTTGTTCGTGAATGTTCTGGACGCGCTCCTGCGTTCTTTCTGCTTGTAAAAAATGCCGTTCCTGGTGAGCGATATAAAAACGAAGCGTATCACCCAAGCTTAATTTGATAAAACGGCTGATAGAAATCGGTACGCGAACCTTACTGAGATCAGTCAACTCCGCTCGTTTTAAAATTTGCAAAAGCGATTGTTGTTGTAGATAGAATTCTTCGAGCACCTGTCTGCTATTAAGTACGGGTTCCGGCCGATGGTCTTTCGGTGTTTTCATCTTGTTATTGATTCTACCATCAGGGTCTGGCTTCATAAGATTAGTAAAAAAATTACCCAGCAAACTTGCTTTAAACGTCGGCTTAAAACGAGTGCCTGATTCGTTGATGGATTTTTCCATAGCTGGCAAATAGAATCGTCCATAGCTGTTCAGGTGTTCGATGATTTGAAGAATGCTCCACGCGCCTGGTTGCGGTTGTTCGGCAAGTATCACGGGGTTAAGGCGACTTAGCTCGTGCGACTGAAGGATTGTTTTGCGGGTTAATTGTTCGAGCTCGTCGAGTAATGCAAGGCTGTTGAACTTTCGCATTGTAAATTATTTTGAAGCAAAGCTATCCGGAGCCTAATTGGAAAATCTTGGTGTAGGCCAAGATTTCGGTTCCGAACTACCCCCGGTTCCGAACCTAAGGCCTAAGTGTCTGAAAATCCGCTAACTAATTTTTAAAAAATCGTCGTTTTCATCAAAATACACGGATTTTGGCTTCCTGGTTCGGAACCTATTCAGTTCGGAACTAGATTCGAACACTCGCCATTAACTTGGAAAAAGTACTCGGATCAATACCCATATAAGACGCTAAATATTTATGAGGAATCAATTGGAGTATATGCGGACTTCGTTTCAATACTACCTTGAATTTTTCTTCAGCAGAAAAGCTGGATAGTTCAATCTGCCTCTCCAGAACTCCTTTCAACGCAAAAGAAATGGATACCCTTACCCATCTTTCCATTGAGTGATGTTGGTCCATCAATGCCTGCAACTGATGAAACGGAGCACGGAGCATTGTACTCGCTGTGAGCGTTTCGAAATAATATTTTGATGGTGTTTGGGTTAAAAACGAATCGACTACGCCGGAGAAGGAATGCGGATAAGTAAAGACGATCGTGGTTTCAGGGTGAGTATCATCCAGGTGAAACGATCGCTGCACACCATCTAATACGAAATATAAGTACCGCTCTGTTTCGCCAACAGTTGTTAAAACAGTTTTGCGCTTATAGGTAACCGGTTGAAATATGGCTGTAAAAGCCGAGAGTTCTTCTTCACCAAGTGGCGAAACACTCAGCATAAATTTTTTCAGTATATCATATTCTTCCAAATTCATCATTTTGTATTGCGAATGAAATCTGCAAGCAACTTCATTCTAAAATAAAGATTACTCATCATCAATGGAATATTGTTTTTCGTATTTGCCAAAGACCAATTATTGAGCTTCTTTATGTTTTTCAGTTCTGTAATCTTCTCGTCAATCTTATCGATCAGTTTTTCGCAATTCCATCCTTTATATTTGTTGTTTCGCTCATCCTTAATATGTGAATCTTCAATTACCCCTGTTTTCATTTTGTTGAATGAAAAATTTTCTTTGACAGCCTGCTGAATTGCAGAATTGCTCAGTAGATCAATAATATTATCGTAGGGCGATTCGTTTAAAAATCCGTTACTGAACACGTTCAGGTTATCGCGTAATTGTATAAACAGCTGTCGCTTTGCAACATCATTCGTTTTGGTTTTCGTATGCAGAAAAGTAATTAGCTCCTTAACTGGCGAAATGCTAAGCTTTATCCATTCCATGTTCATTCGCTAAAATTAATGAATGAGCCACCTCTTCCCGCTACCAACCTCGAATTTTGCTTAACCTGTAGCCACTTTATACCATTTCGTATCTTTCGGTCATGGCCTCTCAAAGCCGACGCATAATTGCCCATTTTGATCTCGACTCTTTTTTTGTTTCTGTCGAGGTGCTCAACGATCCTTCGCTGAAAGGGAAGCCTGTGATCGTTGGTGGTCGCGAGCGCGGTGTTGTTGCAGCATGTAGTTATGAAGCGCGGAAATTTGGAATCCATTCTGCAATGCCAATCCAGGTTGCCCGTCGTTTATGTCCGCAAGCAATCATTGTAGGAGGAAGCCGAGGCGAGTATTCGAGGTATTCCCGATGGGTCACCGAGATCATTGCCGAAAGGGCCCCGCTTTTTGAAAAAGCATCCATCGATGAGTTTTATCTTGACCTGACAGGCATGGATCGATTTTTTGATCCGTATCAATGGACGATCAACCTCAGGCAGGAGATTATCGACAAAACCGGTCTCCCGATTTCCTTCGCTGTTGCATCTAATAAACTTATTGCTAAAATTGCAACAAATGAGGCGAAGCCGAATGGTTATATGGAAATTCCGTTCGGAAGAGAAAAGGATTATCTCGCACCTCTTAAAGTCAATAAAATTCCCGGAGTCGGTGAGCACATGTACCAGGCAATGCAGGAATTGAACATAAATACAATTGGCGACCTGAGCAGCATGCCAATCGACTTTCTCGAGAATCGTTTCGGCAAATTTGGAACTGAACTTTGGAATAAAGCAAATGGCATTCACCATAGCGCCGTGGTTCCTTATCATGAAGCTAAATCAGTATCAACGGAAAATACATTTGAAGAAAATATTAAGGATGTAAATCGGTTGTACGATGAACTCGTGCGCATGACCGAAAAAATTGCATTCGAAGTTAGACAGGATAATAAAATGGCAGGATGCATTGCTGTGAAAATTCGATACCCTGATTTCGAAACGACGTCGAAGCAAACGACTATTCCTTATACATTTTATGATGATGAGTTAATTCCCGTTGCGCGGGATTTATTTAGCAAACTTCATCGCAAAGGCCAACCGGTACGATTGCTCGGAGTTCGATTGAGCGAGTTAACTGATGAAGCTGTTCAAACGAATCTTTTTGTAGACACAGGGAAAAAAACAGAATTGTACAAGGCAATCGACGAAGTAAAGAATCGTTTCGGAAAAACATCAATCACAAAAGCGGCGGGGAAAAAGGGAGGCGAATTGCGGGACTAATATTTAATCGCATATTCGCAGTAATTTAAACGGCTATGTTATCAAAAAAGGCACAATATGCATTCAGGGCTTTGAGCCACCTGGTCGATAAATTCGATCAGGGCCCGGTTCTGATCTCTGAGATCTCCAAAAAGAAGAAAATTCCGTTAAAGTTTCTGGAGAATATCCTGTTGGAAATGAGAAAAGCCGGCTTCTTAGAAAGCAAAAAAGGCAAAGGAGGAGGTTATTATCTCGCTAAAAATCCATCTAAAATTCCCGTAGCTGCAATCATCCGGGTTGTTGATGGTCCAATCGCAATGTTACCCTGTGTTAGCCTCTATTTCTATGAGCGTTGTAAGAACTGCGACGAGAAACATTGTGGCCTTCACGATATCATGGCAGGGGTCCGGGATGCGACACTTCATATCCTTGAAAACAAAAATCTGCAAGACCTGGTAAGGAACAGTAGCAAGAATAACATCTTCGGAAAGTAAAGTCTACGTATTTGGTAGGTTAGTCTGGATGGGGTAATTTTATCTTTTTAAAATAAAACTTTAGTTTATGTCATTACGATTAGGAGATATTGCGCCCAATTTCAAAGCGCAAACCACTGCCGGCGAAATAGATTTTTACGAATATCTTGGAAATAGCTGGGGTGTGTTGTTCTCCCATCCCGCGGACTATACACCGGTATGTACAACCGAACT
>JACMLR010000050.1 GCA_014379515.1 Chitinophagaceae bacterium | reverse complement strand
GGACAAATATGCAAAAACAGTATTGGAAAATGAACTTCAATTGAAAAATTTGTGAGACAAGTTACCAAAACGTTTACACTATTTAATGTTGGAGCCCAGACAAGAAAAAGCCTGCAAACAGATTGGTGTGCAGGCGTCAAATTGATACAATGTTTGGAAAGTTATTTATTGGCTTCAGCGTACTTCTTAAAATTATTAAGAATCGACTGCCATCCGAATTGTTGCATTTCGACTGGATTAGCAGTTTCGGTCTCGAAATTTTCATCAATTTGAGTTACGTCACCTTCCGAAGTGAAAGTGATATCGACTTTCCTGTTATCACCTAGCGTATAAGCAATGTATTCATGCATTTTCACTTCGTCATATATTCCCCAAAAATCAAAACCAACACTTCCATCCTTTGCTTCCATCCGAATTGAAAACTTACCCCCCGGCTTTAAATCATTTTGCGCAGTTGGTGAATGCCAATCTTCAGAAGCGCAATTCCATTGAGTGATATGTGCGGGCTCATTCCAAAATTCCCAAACCTTTGCAATAGGTGCATTGACCGTTACCTTAATATTTACTAGCTGCTTTTGAATTGCCTCCATGACCATTTAAAGTTTTTAGTTGATTGAATCCTCTTACAAATTTGAAGCTTTTCTGCGAAACTTTAATTGTTGAAAACGACAATTGATGGGGGTAAATGCGACTCTGTAACAAAACGGTTATATCGCTGGGGCCGGCAACTTAAACTGCGCTACCTGATCGATTAAAGCCGAGCGCTTTCCTTTCAATTCTGCAAGAAAGATCGTTGCCTGTTTGCCATAGCTACGAACACTAACCGCAAAAAGCAAGACCGCCTTTTTCCCTTGCTTATCTATAATCGATTTATACCGGTAGACATTTCTTTCCAGGATCTGAATACTTCCATCAGCTTCATTGGCGCTAAGCAGGAAATCAATCATAAACTCACCCGCCTGCTTATTCTCGAATGTTTCATAATTGACAATGGGATTATTGGCTTTCATTTGATCGAGCTCCTTCAATTTTGCAGCAACAATTTGTTTATGATCTGGAACGCCAGTCAGTACTTCCACCATAACCATCGAACCAAACTTCTCCAGTTTCTCGCCAGCTTTCAAGTACTCTTGTTTATAATACTGCGGTGATGGATGTGACGACCATGCTAGGGAATAAGTGCTTCCGTAAATTTTTATCGGTCCCGAAACTCCAAGAAAATCCGTTGCGGCCGTTTTGCCCGGTTGAGCATCGAGTGTACTTAAAAGCATCATAAAAGAACTAAATAATAATAATCGCATGGTGATTGTTGGTTGAATGGTGAAGCTGATCTTCAGCAGCTATTTGAAAACGAAATTCCGCGCAATCTCGGGAAAGAAAAGTTTTAAGCAGGAAGGGATAAGTGAGTGGTGGGTGTGGGTGAGTAAATGGAATGTGCGAATTGCGAATTACTAATGTGCGAATTCATTAGGTTCATCAGAAATACTATCGGTATTAACTCAACAAGCAAAAAAATTGGCGGACTGCAACACAGAAGAATTCGCACATTAGTAATTCGCAATTCGCACATGCATTTCGCTTTGTTCCAAACCAGCTACAACAATCCATGCCTCCTCCCCGTCTCCTTCGCCAATTCATATCCCGCATCAGCGTGCCGGATCACTCCCATACCCGGATCGTTTCTTAACACGCGGGCAAGTCGCTTTTCCGCATCTTCGGTTCCATCAGCAACAATTACCATTCCCGCATGAATGGAATAACCCATGCCTACCCCACCGCCATGATGTAAACTTACCCAACTCGCACCACCGGCAGTATTAACGAGTGCGTTCAAAATCGGCCAGTCCGCAACGGCGTCCGAACCGTCAAGCATCGCTTCGGTTTCCCTGTTGGGTGATGCCACTGAACCAGTATCCAAATGATCGCGACCGATTACGATCGGAGCTTTCACTTTGCCGCTTCGAACAAGTTCGTTAAATGCGAGGCCGGCTTTTTCACGTTCTCCCTGTCCTAACCAACAAATACGGGCAGGTAATCCCTGGAAAGCGATTTTTTTAGAGGCCAGATCAAGCCAACGATGCAAGGACGTATTTGCAGGGAAAAGTTTGCGGATCACTTCGTCGGTTACAGCAATGTCGTTAGCATCACCACTGAGTGCTGCCCAACGAAAAGGCCCTTTACCCTCGCAAAATAATGGCCGGATATATGCGGGAACAAAACCAGGAAAATCGAAAGATCGATTCAGTGAAAACTCCTTTGCAGTTCCGTCTGTTGAAATCACACTCTGCTGAAAATGTTTTTGCTCATGTTCGTGTGCACGTGCACGTATGTTATTGCCGTAATCAAATGTAATTGCGCCACGATCCATCAATTGAATCATTAGCTGCACGTGTTTATGCATGGAGTTATATGCATTGGCGATATATGTTTCCGGATCTGCTTCGCGAAGTAGTTTCGCCTGTTCGTACGACAGTGTATGCGGCCAGTACCCAATTAATGGATCGTGAGCCGATGTTTGATCAGTCAGGGTATCAGGAGTAACGTTTCGTTCCAGCAAACGTTCCAGTAAATGAACTGCATTGCATCGTACTCCGATTGACACAGCTTTTTGATCCGTGCGTGCTTGCAATGCAGCATCAATCGCCGAGTCAATGTCAACAAATTTGAGATCGAGATATTTTGTTTCAAGTCGTTTATCAATTCTCCACTCCTCCACTTCAGCAATCAAAGCAACACCTTCATTCATTGTAATGGCCAGCGGTTGTGCGCCGCCCATTCCACCAAGACCGGCGGAGACATTCAGCGTTCCTTTTAGCGTGGAATGGCCAGCGCTAAAATGTTTATTCGCTAACGCCGCATATGTTTCGTAGGTGCCCTGAACGATCCCCTGCGAACCGATATAGATCCAACTTCCGGCCGTCATCTGACCATACATCATCAATCCCTTTTTTTCTAACTCATCAAAATGTTTCCAGTTTGCCCAATTAGGTACGAGCTGCGAGTTGCTGATCAACACGCGCGGGGAATCCTTGTGTGTTTTTAAAATACCAACTGGCTTACCGGATTGAATCAATAACGTTTCATCTTCCTCAAGACGCTTTAACGATGCAATAATATTGTCGAGTGCTTCAAAGTTTCGCGCCGCTTTACCGCGTCCGCCGTATACGATCAAATCTTCTGGCCGTTCTGCGACTGCAGGATCGAGATTATTGAGTAACATTCTCAATGCAGCTTCCTGTACCCAACCTTTACAGGCAAGTGTAATCCCCGTCGGAGTTTTATATTTCACCGGATCGTATGATGAATTCATATAATCAAAAATAATAAGTAAGAAAAAGGAGCAAGATTAGTTCAGCGGATAGCTGACGTTATTGATAACGAGGAATTTTTTTGTACCGATGAGCGCCTGGCAGATACTTGTTTTGCTTGTCTTACCATTTTCAAAAAACAATTGGAGCGTATTGCCATTGATAGTGTATTTGCCTTTGTCGGTACCTGCATTGGTAGAAGCATACAATGCCCCGCTCACTTTGAAACTGCCATCGAATTTAAAATCGAATTGGGACGAGGAATTATCGTCAGCAATTCCAAGTGCGGTATACGTGCCACTTAGTGAATAACCATTTGGCATCGGCTTGATCAGGCTAACTATTCCCCCGTCGAGACCATAAATAACAACAGGACTATAAGCACATTTCCAACTTGTTGTTTTTCCGTCCTTCCATTGAACCCGAAATTGATCGCCTTCAATTTTGTAAGTGCCGATATTTTGAGCATTATTTTTTTGCTCTGCGGCGATATCGATTGGAGACAAGCCGTTACGTGGATTGCGAACAATTACATCGTTTTTGCCAAGATAAAAAACCGTAATCACTGCAGTGTTGCCGCTTAGGACGGTTCGCAGGTATATCTTGTCCCCAACCATTGGTGGAGTTGGAGGTGTCGTTGCTGTCTTTGTGCCTGGCTTGGAAACCCAGACTGGTTTGTTTGCTACGGTATCCGCTACTTTCTTTGTCGGATTTGATGTGGGTCTTGACGGTGTTACTATTTCCTCTTTTTGTTTTTCCCTTGAAGTAATGGGAACCGGAACTTTTGCTTCTTTGACAACTGGCACCGCAGCTTTTGGAGTATTTTCTTTCACGGCAACGGTCTTAACGGAATCTACAGCCGGGCGAAAAACAGCGGTTTGCGGAATGGGTTTTGACTTTTTATCCGCCTCAGTACGGAACTGCTCGCGAGTCAGCCACTCATCGTAGCCGACACCATATCCATCGTAATGGACTTTATATTTGTCGTCCTTAATTTCAATGATGGTTCCCTTATGCCAATATCCGCCCCATCTGCCCTGGACTTTCGATCCGAGACGGTAATCCTGGGCGTTAGCAATGCTGAGGATTAAAAGGAGGATAAGAGTTGTTAATACCTTTTTCATGTTCTGAGCCTGTCGGCTAAATTAGGGAGTATTTTTGAGATCTAAAAGCCTACTGACTCAGGCTATTTTAAGACATTGAAGGATTAATAATCACCACCGATCTTCCTCTTATTTATACCCGCATATTTGCCCTTTAATTGCGGCAAATGCTTCGGAGTACGCGAGAATGTTGTATCAGTAAGTGCTTTAAGAAAGGCGATCAGGTCCTTTTTCTCTTTGTCGGTTAACTTCAATTCGATCGGTATAAGCGTAACAAAAGGCAGCCCTTTCATACCAGGCTTAAAATCGTCAAAAAATTTGTTCCCACCTGCATGATTGTAAAAATCTACGACTTGTTCAAGTGAACGATACACACCATTGTGCATATACGGTGCAGTTAGCGCAATATTGCGAATTGTTGGTGTTTTGAAAGAAAAATGCACAAACGGATCGCCCGTCAACTTCGAAAACCCGGTATCCGGATCAATTGAATATGTTTCCATGGAGTCTTTCAATGGAACGCCAATCGAATGATGATCCGTGAGATCGAAGAACGGTGGTAATGCGCCATTGAATAAGGGAGCAAAATGACAGGTTCCGCAGTGTGCCTTCCCCATATAAATATTGAAACCATTAACTTCTTCAGAATTTAATTTGCTAACATCACCCTGCATGTATTGATCAAATCGACTATTCAGTCCCGTTACAGTCCTTTCATATACACCAATAGCACTTTTTATTTCCTGCCGGCCGATACCATTCTTTTTTGTTGACGGAAATGCCTTGTTGAATAACGCTACGTACTCAGGGCTCGATTGAATCCGATCTGCGACCTGATCGAATGAGCTGTGCAACTCGTCGGGATTGTTGACCACGGAATCAAGTTGATCTTCCAGGGAGCCCGCTCGCTGATCCCAGAATGTCTTTTTCTGAAAACCGGAATTGATAACCGTTGGTGAATTTCTTGCATGCACATTCTTCATTTCAATCGCAGTGGCTTTGACAAGACCATCGGTAAATGCCAACTCCGGTTTATGGCAGGAAGCGCAGGCACGCTGATTATTATCTGAAAGAATTGGATCGAAAAATAGCAATTCCCCGAGGCGTGCTTTTGCTTCAGAATAGTAACCGATGCTATCCGGCGCGAAATAATCAGCATTAAAAATGTTACGGTCGTAAATATGTGTTGCAGCTGGAGAAACCGCAGCCCATTTTTTCGCAAAGGGAATCTTGAGCTCTTTTTGCAAATCCGTCAGCAATGTTGAAAGAGGAATCAGTGAACTACGGATAAAATACATCTGGTTGAACTGTTCAAACGTAGTTGTTTCTGCCAGGTAACTTTTCGTATCGCCGGTAACTTGCTTCCATCGCTGAAAAAGCAATGACGAACGCGGAATAGCTGTTTCGAAAAACACACCTGCATAAGCTATCCAGGAATCAGTCGACCCGCGAATTGAATGCAACAACAAGTCGTCCAGAATGAAATCGCTATTCGCCACATCCAGGGCGCTGATTCGAAAGATCTCTGTTCTTAAGGCATGAAACGTTTCGGCTGGTGATTTCCTTGCACTTTGAATGGTCTGATTAATATCCAAAATCGCTTTATGAAATTCTGCTGAAGCTTCTTTTATAAAACTGATCTGTGATAAAGAATCGTCTTTACTAAATTTCATTAAGGTGCTGTCTCGCTCGTTACCAATTGGGCCAACGAATAACCAGTTGTCGGGAATGAAACTAAAGAAGCCTGCCCTCTTCTGGCGTTCAAATTGAAAAGGGCCAACAAGGTCCCTATAATACTTATCCGGTTCGGCATAAATCATCGCACCTGAAGCACGTTTAAAATAATAAGTGAGTTGATAGTATTTTTCAGACCTCGTCTTATATGAACTATCATAGAAATATCGCGGATACTCTTTTAAGAACGAATCCAGCGAATGAATGTCTTTTTGTTGGAGTTCGGCAATGCGATTGACTGCTGTATCAATCTCTCTTTCTCTATTATTTAATTGCATCGATAGACATACAATTGCAATAACTATCAAAGAAAGCAGTCCCTTTTTCATGATCTGGGTGTTAGCGGTTGGTTTGAAACACTAATGATACAACAAATTCCCCTCACGGGGAGTAGTTGGGTTTCGAACACAATGCAATTGTGATCTTTAAGTTTTCGTTGATACCATTAATACTCTCCTCCAATTTTTCGATGGTTCAACATTGCATATTTTCCCTGAAGTCTGGGTAATGCTGTAGGAATTTTTGAAGCTGCTGATGTGTCTGTCAATGAACCTAGAAAATCATGTAGCTGACTTTTCTCTTTATCATTCAATTTCAATGGAAAGGGCAGAATAGTAAGAAATGGCAGGTCTCCCATGCTCGCCCTCATATCTCTTGAAAACTTACCTCCCGCACCATCATTATAAAAATCAATCACTCGCTTACGATCAGCGAAAAGGCCATTGTGCATATAGGGTCCGGTTACAGCGATATTCCGAAGGGTTGGCGACTTGAAAGAAAATTTTGTGAAGGGCAGCGCGGTCGAAAGAAAAACGCCTTTATCCGGATCGATTGTAAACGATGATACACTGTCCTTCTCCGGAACACCAATCGAATGATGGTCCGTGAGATCGAAAAATGGGGGCAGTGCAGGTCCAAATAAAGGTGCAAAGTGGCAAGCACCGCATCTGGCCTTTCCAATGAATATCTCGAATCCGGCAACTTCATCGCCGGTTAGTTTTGTTTCATCGCCCCGCATGTATTTGTCGAAACGACTGTTAAGTCCCACAAGCGTTCGCTCGAATACACCGATCGCGTTTTTCACATCTTCCCGTTCGATGCCATTCGTTTTGGTCGCTGGGAAAGCCTTGTTGAAACGCGCAACATATTCTGGACTGGAATTAATTTTCTTGATGATCTCTTCGAAAGAACTATTCAATTCATGCGGATTGTTGACTACGGAATCGAGCTGATCTTCGAGTGAAGAGGCGCGTAAGTCCCAAAATTGTTTCTTTTGAAATCCTGCATTGATCAATGTGGGAGAGTTACGAGGGAGGCTCGTTTTTTCAAAGCTTATACTTTTTGCGAGTCCGTCGGCATAGCCAAGATTCGGATTGTGACAGGATGCGCATGAGCGTTGGTTATTCCCGGATAAAATGGGATCGTAGAATAGTAGCTCGCCCAATTTTGCTTTTTCCGTTGAATAGTTTCCCTTCTCATTTTTTGCGAAGAAATCTGCGTTCAAAATATTTTCGTCATACATATGCGCGGCGTCCGATTGAATCGCAGCGAACTTCGAAACAAACGGAATATTCAGTTCTTGTTGCACTTCTTTCAAAAAAGCAGAAAGAGGCACAAGCGAAGTCTTCAAAAATAAAACACGTTCGAATGAATGAAATTCGTTGTGCTCATTGAGGTACTTCGAGGTGCGATTTGAAAGCTCTTTCCATTTGGAATGAAGCGCTGATTTTGAGTCGGGCACTTCTGACATCAATAAATCCATGTATTCCAGCCAGGCATTCATCGAGCCATGAATCGACGACATGCCCGCAACTTCAACTATAAAATCGGCATTGGCAATATCGATCGTACTGATGCGAAAGATTTCCATTCGCAATGCATCAAATAATACCGTGGCATCCATCTGCTCGAAGTGTTCAACAAGTTCGGTGTTTGACAACGCCAGGCGAATATTCATACTTGCAACGTTGATAAATTCCATTGCATCCAGTGAATCTTGTTTTTTACGTTTCCGCAATACCGAATCGGGCTCGTTACCTACCGCGCCGCTTATTAAAAAGTGACTGGGAAGTACACCGTACCGATTTTTCACTATTGGCTTGCGATTAAATTGAAAGGGTGCACTCATGTGCTCGTAGTAAAGTTCAGGTTCAAAATAATGAAAGAAGCAAGTTGCTTTTTTGAAAGAGTAGGTCAGCTCCTGCAATTTCTTATCACGCACAAGGTAGCTGCTGTCGTAAAAATAAGAGCTGTAAGTTTGAAGAAATGAATCAAGAGAATAAACGTTTTTATGATATAGCGACTGAATTGATTCGATCACTCTTTTCGAATTGAATTTCTGTTCAGAGAAACGCATCGAGATAGCACCTACACCGGACGCAATGAGCAAAACAAGAACAATCTTTTTCATAATTCAGTTTTGTGGACGAAGGCACAAAACTTAATTATGTCGGTCATTTTTCCGATAACCGAAACTGGTGATTACTAGTAATGAAAGTGGGGATGACTACAAGCGGTTATTGGTTGTCGATATCAAACTCAGCAAAACCTTTGTTAAGAGTAAATTGTTTGGAAGCAGCAAATTTGTTGACGCCAGACACAAATGAAAAATCTTTTATGATCCCGGCTACTTTGTTGATGTCGTCAGCGAAAATTCGATCTTCTGCGGCAAAGGCAACAAACTCTCTCACATAGTCGTGCGCATGTTCGAGTAATTCACTGCTTTTAAGAGGTCGCCGGAATTCGATCGCCTGGCAGGCAGACAATAATTCGATTGCCAGGATATATTCAAGATTGTCTAGCACCGTATTCACTTTGCGTCCGCTAATACTACCCATACTGACGTGGTCTTCCTGGCCGAGCGAAGTTGGAATACTATCTGCACTGGCGGGGAAACAAAGTGTTTTGTTTTCAGTTACAAGTGCTGCGGTGGTGTATTGTGGAATCATAAATCCGCTATTGAGTCCAACATCATTCATGAGAAGCATCGGCAAACCCCATTTCCCTTCAAGTAATAAATAGCAACGGCGATCTGAAATATTGCCAATCTCTGCAGCAGCAAAACATGCATAGTCTAATGGAAGTGCCAGCGGTTGGCCGTGAAAATTACCGCCGCTAATTGTATCATCGGCTCCGAACACGATCGGATTATCGGTGACGGAGTTGAGCTCGATATCCGTTAAGTTTTTAAGATGCAACCATGCATTTCGCGACGCACCATGTACTTGGGGCATACAGCGAAGAGAGTAAGGATCCTGCACACGACCACAATCAACATGGCTTTGCATAATATCGGATTGATTGAGCAAAACGCGCAACCGTTGTG
>JACMLR010000536.1 GCA_014379515.1 Chitinophagaceae bacterium | reverse complement strand
TCATGCTTTTTGGGGCGATGCTCACCGGTTTCTATATGTTCCGTTTATTGATTCTGACATTCCATGGCAAATTTCGCGGAACGGATGAGCAACATCATCATCTCCATGAAAGTCCTGCAGCAATGACGATTCCACTTGTTATCCTGGCGATTCTTTCTGTAGCTGGTGGATTGATCGAACTGCCGGCTGTGGTTATGGAAAATGGAAACTTGCTGAGCCAGTTTCTTTCACCAGTAATTCCAATTCCAACAGCACATGTCGACCATCAAACAGAAATCATACTCATGGTGGTTGCAACCGTCGCAGTATTGCTTGCGGTGTTACTTGCCTTCTTTCAAAACAAAACATTTAAAGATAAAACCAACACGGGACTTGCATCGGTGCTTGAGAATAAGTGGTATGTCGATGAGATTTACGATTACATCATTGTAAAGCCTTTGCGCTGGCTTGGTAAAAAAGTACTGGCGTTTTTCGAGAGCGATGTTCTCGATTGGCTGGTTAATGGTGTTGGAAAGATGGTTCAGCTTGCAGGCCGACAACTCCGGCTTGTTCAAAGCGGCCAGGTTGGCACTTATGTGCTGTTGATGGTAATCAGTATCATCATCTTTTTCGCATTGCAGTTTTTTGTGAAGAAATAGATTGGATTTATCCGGAGACTCGAGATGATCGATACGATAGAACTAACAATTAAAAAGCCGCGTGGCTTCGAACTATAATATGATACCAGTTTTACTTTTATTGGTTCCTTTGCTTAGTGGTCTTCTTGGCTTTTTTATAAAGGAAGAAAAAATCGCGAGGGCGTGGTCATTGATTGCGTCACTGCTTGTACTGGCAGTTTCTCTCGCAGGTCTAACCGTTTATAAAAGCCCCGAGCATTTACAAACCAACATCGAGTGGTTGCCAATATTAGGCTCCCGATTTCATGTTGCCCTCGATGGCATGGGGCAATTACTTTCTTTACTTACAGCCGTTGCGTTTCCGCTGATCTTCATTTCTACTTATTATACTTCTTATCCGCGTGCCCGTAGTTTTTATGCGCTGATGTTGCTTTCGCAGGCCGGACTAATGGGCGTCTTCATTGCAATGGATGCGCTGTTGTTTTATTTTTTCTGGGAGTTAGCATTGATTCCGGCTTATTTCCTTTGTTCGATCTGGGGCGGCGAAAAACGAATTGCAGTTACATTTAAGTTTTTCATTTATACATTTCTCGGATCGTTGTTCATGTTGATTGGAATTATCTACCTGTATTTTCAAACGCCTGATCTTTCATTCTCGATTAATGCATTTTATAGTCTCAAACTTTCAAACGATCAACAAGCCTGGATCTTCTGGCTCATCTTCATAGCTTTCGCGGTCAAGATGCCACTGGTTCCATTTCATACCTGGCAACCGGATACGTATGAACAGGCACCGACTGCCACAACAATGGTGTTAAGCGGCATCATGGTGAAGATGGGCGTATTTGGTGTGATCCGATGGCTGGCTCCCGTTGTTCCTGAAGGATTTTGGGGCTGGGGTGATGCAGGTGCTTTCTTTTGTATGTTCGGAATGGTCTACGCCTCGATTCTGGCCATTCAGCAAGACGACTTAAAACGACTGATCGCTTATTCGTCCATTGCGCATATTGGGCTGATGTGCCTGGCTATCTTCTCAACAACCAAAACAGGCATGCAGGGAGTAATGATCCAGATGTTCAGTCACGGTATTAATATTATCGGGTTGTGGATTGTTGTTGAGATCATCGAACGCCGTTACAAAACCCGCAAAATTTCGGAACTCGGAGGGCTTGCACAAAAAGCACCGGTGCTGACGATCATGCTCGTCATCATCGCCCTTGCAAATATTTCTCTTCCCCTGACAAATGCCTTTGTTGGAGAATTTTTAATGTTCACGGGAGTGTTCACATCCAACGTATCTCAATACAATTACATTTATACGGCAGTGAGCGGACTTACAATCATTCTCTCTGCAGTGTATATGCTAAATATGATTCAAAAAGTTTTTTACGGCAATACACATTTCTTTACAGCACAGGCAACCGATATCCGGTTGAATGAAAAGCTTGTATTGGGAATTGTTGTCGTACTTATAATAGCTTTCGGAGTTTATCCGCAACCAATGCTCGATCTCACTGAGTCGACCGTTGATTCCATTTTGAAAAGAATGATCACTAAACATCCGTAAGCAAAAGAGACTAAGAATTTATGAATGCAATTGTTTTATCGGCCATCCTGGGAGTAGTGATGATGTTCACTGGTCTGCTTACAACGAATAAGAATGTTGTGCGCCTGATTGCAATTGCAGGTGTTGCTTTATTGTTACTGGTGAATATCCTCGAACTGCGTGGCATCAAGTTGATGGATGTCAATACCCGGGGTATGTTGTCGTTTGATGTATTTGGATTGCTGTTCAATTCTGTTGCATTTGCGTGCACGCTTATTTATTTTATTCTTTCTGGTCGCGATATGGCGCAGGTCGGTCATCATCTTGCTGAGTACTTCGCGTTGTTGTTCTTTATTCTTTGTGGGATATCAATTGCCTCCTCTTTCAATACATTATTGATGTTGTTCCTTGGAATCGAAATAATTTCGATCCCGCTGTATATCCTTACTGGTAGCGACAAACGAAATCTCAAAAGCAATGAAGCTTCACT
>JACMLR010000535.1 GCA_014379515.1 Chitinophagaceae bacterium | reverse complement strand
TTCGAACTCGTATCACCACCGTGAAAGGGTGGTGTCCTAACCCTTAGACGAACGGGCCGTCTTATTTCCTTTAAGGGAGCGCAAAGATAACAGCACAACATCTTTCTGCCAAATCCTTTCAGCACAAATTTTGAGCGTTAACTCCCCGTCGTCGGAGCTACAACTTCAATCACAGAATTCATATTATCTTCCGGTCGCACCTTCGGATTCGCAACATCCGGCGTCCAAACTCCATCTACAACAAACTTATATAAATGAGTACCAGGAAGCAGATTTATTGAAATGATCCACGCACCGTTTTCCCATTTCATCGGCATCTGAATATCGTTCCAATTATTAAAACTTCCTACTAGTTGTACACTCCGCGCATTCCGGTTTCCTGCCAACTTAAACGTTGTTTTTATACCTTTCGTGGTATCCGCTTTCCCTCGTAAAATATCCGCTACTTTTTTGCCATTGATCCTCGTTGAATCCAGTTCGTAACAACGTTCAAATGCCGTGGCCGCGGCGTCGCGTTGTCCTACTCGCAACCTGGCAACACCCAACCCTTGCCACGCACCAATTGCACGCGGATAATTTTCGAGGTTCAATTCAAATATTTCTGCAGCAGCTTCATAATTGCCCGCATCTAACAACCGGGACCCGACGCGGTTCATAGAAAACTCATTGAGCTGGGTCGAATCCACGCGCTTTGAACCTTCCTTCACCCACGGTTTTATTGCAATCAGCACTTGTTCACTCATTGCTTTTCTCAACAATTGAAAGGTCGGACTCGTAAACGTCATGTAATCGAGCCAGTTTAGTGGTTCGGATGGCTCTTTGAAAAACAGCGCCGATATATGTCTACCCGCGGCTAAACCATTGGCGCTATTGGTGAAATAAACGAGTCCCTCTTTTTTGTCGGGGTAACCAACCATATACGCTTTATACGATCCATTATCTCCCCATTGCCAAAACGATGTTGATCCATTTGAGTTTGCGTGTCCAAGGCCAAGCCCCCAGCCAATTTTATTCTCGTATTTTTCAAACCAACTTTTAGAATTGCCCGTGAACATCGCCTGAAACGCCGGTTTTTTCAAGCCTTGCTGAGCAAGAAGTGCAATCATGAATTTGGCGTAGTCCGAACCCGTCGTTAGTAGCGACGCAGCCATATTAGGCGTGTAGTTGTAAAATTTGACATCTGTTTCTCCCAATTCAGAATGGGGGTGGGCATAGTTGCTTTCGAAACGTTCAGACCAAACATAAGTGCTCCGGGTCATACCAAGCGGTTGTAATACGGTTTGTTGAATCCAGGCTTCGATTCCCATACCGGTTATCTTCTCAACTACTTTGCCTAATAAAACATAGCCCTCGCCAGAATAGGAGAAGCGCTGGCCAGGATCGTAGCGAAAGTTTAATTGTTTGCCGTTGCGCCAGTTTGGTAGGCCCGAGGTGTGACTCAATAACTGTGCGGCTGTAATTTTTTTGTATCGATCATCGTGACGGAGATCTTCATAATCCAAATAGGTTGAAACCGGTTTATCCAAATCCAGTTTCCCCGCTTCTACTAATTTCATAACACCGTAAGCAAAAACCGATTTGCTGAGTGATGCCGCATCGAACACGGTTTCTTTATTCACGGGTTCTTTCGTGTCATTACTTCGCAAACCAAGATTGTACAACTCGGCGAGCTTTGCATCTTTGATGTAAGCGATCGTCATTCCCGGAATACCTGCGTCGATCATTATCTTTTCGAGGGATTCCTGTCTTGTTTGGCCAAGACCTATGAATGGAAGCAACAACAAAACAAGTAAACGCATAAACTGGATTTATAGAAAGACGAACAAATGTCTGCTATGTTACAACAGGTTTTTGTTTTCTGTACAATTTACTGCGGGAATGGAAGGTGCAAAACGCGGCCGAGGTTAAGTTTAGACTCCTGATTAAACACGAATCCCCGTTTCTTCGTAACTTAGCGCTCCTTATTAATAAATTAAACCAATTTGAATCATGAGCACAGTTAAAGTGGCGATCAACGGGTTTGGCCGTATCGGTCGCCTGGTTTATCGTCAGATATACAAAATGGAAGGGATAGAAGTTGTGGCAATTAATGATCTGACAAGTCCAAAAGTACTCGCACACCTACTTAAATATGATAGCGCGCAGGGACGATTCGATGCAGAAGTAAAGGCTTCCGAAAGTTCAATCACAGTAAATGGTGATGAAGTAAAGATTTATGCGCAGAAAGATCCTGCACAAATTCCATGGAAAGATCATGAAGTGGATGTAGTTCTGGAATGCACAGGTTTCTTTACAGATAAAGACAAAGCAGCTGCGCATTTGAAAGCAGGTGCCAAACGTGTCGTTATATCTGCGCCAGCAACAGGTGATTTGAAAACAATTGTTTTCAACGTTAACCATGATATTCTTGATGGAACTGAAGAAATAATCAGTTGTGCATCTTGTACAACAAACTGTCTTGCCCCGATGGCACAGGTGCTTGATACTAAATTCGGAATTGTAAATGGTCTTATGACCACCGTGCATGCTTACACGAACGATCAAAATACACAAGATGCACCACATGCTAAAGGTGATCTTCGCCGTGCACGTGCCGCAGCACACAACATCGTTCCAAACAGCACCGGTGCTGCTAAAGCAATCGGGCTTGTACTGCCAGGATTGAAAGGTAAATTGGATGGAAGCGCTCAACGTGTTCCAACGCTTACTGGTTCTTTAACTGAATTGACTGTTATTCTCGGTAAGAAAACGACCGTTGAAGAAATTAATAGTTCAATGCAGGCTGCAGCGAATGAAAGTTTTGGTTACACAACAGACGAAATTGTAAGCAGCGACATCATCGGCATTACTTACGGTTCTTTGTTTGATGCTACGCAGACAAAAGTTCAAACTGTTGGTGATACTCAAATCGTTCGTACCGTGAGTTGGTATGATAATGAAATGAGTTATGTATCACAGCTTGTCCGCAGCGTAAACTATTTCGCTAAAATGATTTCAAAGAAATAACAATAGACTCGGTCCGCTGAATCGAATAGCCGAACCTGGATACCAGGTTCGGTTTTTTTATTCTGGAGTACGCTTTGGGTTTGTTCGGACATAGTTCGCACCTCGTTCGGAGTCAAGGGCTGGAACGATTATTGTCTCGAATGTAATACCACATTACCGTTCCTCATGTATTTGTTTATCAAATCGTAATTTGCAAAAAATGAC
>JACMLR010000534.1 GCA_014379515.1 Chitinophagaceae bacterium | reverse complement strand
ATGAAGTCGTAGTTATTGGTTACGGTACAGCAAGCAAACGTGACCTTACCGGTTCGATTGTAAAAATTGCCGGTAAAGATGTTGCTGATAAACCAAACTCTAACCCTGTTGCATCATTGCAAGGGAAAGTTGCCGGTTTATCCGTTGTAAACAATGGTACACCAGGTCGCGCTCCGGATATCCGTATCCGTGGTACTATCAGCATTGGCCAGGTGAATCCGCTTTATGTGGTCGATGGTATCCTAAATGATAATATCGATTACATCAATCCAAACGATATCGAGTCGATTGAAGTATTGAAAGATCCTTCTTCACTCGCAATCTTCGGTGTACGAGGCGCAAGCGGTGTTATTGCTATCACAACAAAAAGAGCAAGAGCAGGTCAAACAACGATCAACTTCAACACCACTTATGGTTTCAAAAAGCTCGTTGATAAAATCAAATTGGCAGATGCCGAAACGTTCAAACTCCTGTTCGCAGAAGAGAGAGCAAACAATGGTGTAACTGATCCTTTTGATTATACCGGCCTTACTGCAAATACTGATTGGATCGATGCAGTAACACAAACAGGTATATTTAGCACAAGTAACCTAAGTCTTTCAACAAGCACTGATAAGAACAAATTCAATTTCGGAATTGGATACATAAAAGATGAGGGTATCATTCGTCATGAAGAGCTTCAGCGTTTTACACTCAGCTTTGCGGATGAGTTTAAAGTGAACAAGAATATCAAACTTGGTATCACGTTCAATGGCAGTCGACAGGAAAACCCATACGATGCAACAGGCGTATTAGACGAGGCAAGAAAAGTGATCCCACAGGTTTCTGCCGAAACTCAACGACGTTTTGTAAGAAACCCTTACGGAACTGATAGCCTGTTTATGGATCTGTATTCAGGATTGGACGTTGGATTGCAGAACTCAGGAGTTGTAAACCCGCTTCTCCGCGTAGAGAACGAGTACAACACTGTGAAGAGTAATGAATATAGAATGGTAGGTAGTGTTTTCGCGGAAATTAATTTCCTGCGCTTCCTCACCTGGCGTTCTTCCGTATATGGTGATATGAGCACAGTGAATCGTCGCCAGTATTCGCCATTATATTATGCAATCAATCCAAAAACAGGATTGGCGGAAGAATACACGCAAACAACACGTGTTACTGAAGGAGATGAGACCTATCGCAAATGGCAGCAGGATCATATCCTGACTTTCAAAAATACTTTCGGTGAACATGGTGTAACTGTGATGGGCGGATTTACAACGTATTATTTTGGAAACTTCAATCGGTACGGAACTGCCAACCAGGGAGATCGTCCGATTCCTAACGATGAAAGATTCTGGTACCTCAGCAGTGGTTTCGAAAATCCGGGATCTATCTCAGCTACATCTTCACAAAGTGAATACACAACTGCATCTGTACTCGGCCGCGCCCTTTACAATTATGCAGGTAAATACTTTTTGAACGCTTCATTCCGTGATGACGCTTCTTCACGTCTCCCACCAAATAATCGCCATCAGCAGTTTTGGGCTGTGGGTGCAGCGTGGGATATCAGCCGCGAATCATTCATGGAAAAGCAAACTATTTTCAGTGCGTTAAAATTGAAAGCATCGGTTGGTTTATTAGGCAACCAAACCGCATCGCGTTTGGATGGAACGCCACTTAACTATCCGTTCTATCCAAATATCATCACAGGAACTGGATCAAGTGCCGTGTTTGGAACAAATACATTTAATGCCGCTCGGAGAGATTACAAACCAAATCCAAATCTTAAATGGGAAACTGTTTTTGCACAGGATATCGGTATCGAAGGTGTTGCTTTAAATAACAAGCTGAATTTTGAAGTTAATTACTTCGTTAAAACAACCCGTGATCTTATGACATTCGTTGACAGATCCACTCAAGGTCTGGAAAACGAATTGGTGAATGGTGGTAAGATCCGGAATAAAGGTCTCGAGATATCTGCTGGCTTTACTGAAAGCATCAATCGTGACCTGGTTGTGAACATTTCTGGAAACATCACTTTCCTTAGCAACGAGGTATTGGAACTTAGCAAAGATCTTCCAACCGGTGTTTTGATCAGAGGATTTCAGAATAATGGATCTGCAGAAAGCAGAACACTTCCTGGATACCCGATCGGTACATTTTGGGGTTATGTAGTTGAAGGCATCTATCAAAGCAACGCTGACATCGCGAAATCTCCGGATGCAAGTTCTGTTGGTGGTTATCTTCCTGGCGACTTCAAGTTCAAAGACGTCAATGGCGACGGAAAAATTACTGCAGATGACCGCACTGCAATTGGAAACCCTACTCCAGACTTTACATACGGCGCTTCGATAAACGTTAGCTACAAAGGATTTAACCTTGGTGTTGATGTAACGGGTGTTTATGGAAATGAGGTTTTCAGAACATGGGGTTCACTGGAATCACCGTTCCAGCGTGTCAACTATGCGGCAGACAAGATTGATCGCTGGAATGGTCCGGGTACCTCAAACTGGGTTCCAATAATCAGCCAGGGTCGACGCTTCAATTATAACGGTTCAACTTACAACATTGAAGATGGTAGCTATTTCCGTATAAGGAACGTGCAATTGGGATACAATTTTCCGCAAACCATCATCGGTGGCGCTAAGATCAAAAATCTGCGCCTGTTCGCAAACGTTCAGAACCTGAAAACATTTAAGAACAACTATGGTTATACTGCTGAATTCGGCGGTGGTGCAACTGCATTCGGATATGATAATGCCGGCGGTGCCATTCCAGTTGTAACAACTTTCGGACTGAACATTACTTTTTAACGATCAAACTTTCTTGATATGAAAAATAAATTGGTAGCGGCGGTCATATTACTTACAGTTTCTGTCACCGTTGGGTTGACTGGCTGTAAGAAGTTTCTCGACCGCAAGCCGTTAACAGCAACCCTTGATGACCTGAACCAGGGTGCAGAAGCGCAGGTCCTCGGTATGTATTCATACTTGCGAGGATCAGCAGGATTCTCTACTCTTCCATGGATTGATTTCCATAGTATTCGTGATGACGATGCACAGAAAGGCAGTGATGCAAGTGATGGTGCAGAAGTTAATACCGAATTCGAAACCTTTGTGTACACAAAGGACGATTGGGCAACCAACGAATATTGGAATAATCACTATAGCATGGTCAACCTCGCAAACCAGGCGATCGGGTTTCTCGATTCGTTAAACAGTGGTAGCGATGTTGCAACCCGTAACTACGGTGAAGCATGCTTTTTCAGAGCCTACGCTTATTTCGAATTGGTGAAAACATATGGAGAAGTTCCACTTTTCAAACAAGAAATAAAAACTGCGGCAGACGGTATTCGCCCAAAATCACCAATCACCGACATCTATGCATTCATTGATTCTAACCTCCAGGTTGCTGCTGCCAACCTTCCGGCAAATGCAGATGCATACGGAACGGGCGGCCAGTACAAAGGGCGATTGACATCAGGATCTGCAAAAACCCTTTTGGCACAAGCTCATCTATTCCGTCAAAACTGGGCACAGGTAGTTTCTTTATGTAACCAGGTTATCGCATCTGGTGAATATGAATTGCTTCCTGAGTTTTCAAATATTTGGCGTGATGGTGTAAGTGGAATGTATAAAAACAGCAAGGAATCTATATTTGAAATGCAAGCGCATACAGGCGCCGGTGCACAATCCAACGGAGCTGTTTATTTTGGTTCTGATTGGGGAACCTGTCAGCAGGTTCGTCGTAATGGTGCACCTGTCGAGTGGAACCTTGGTTGGGGATGGAACACACCTACTCAAAAACTGGTAGACGCCTGGCCGGTAACTGATCCGAGAAGAGCAAAAACAATTTTGTTTTCTGGTCAGTCAGACGGAGGATCTGCAGCAGGCGGGTTCGGCGCAGTAGTTCCTGCATATACAAACCCAGATGGTACAGGCGGATTGGCGCAACGATTCTGGAACAAAAAATTGTACACTGGTAACGACCCAGCAGATCGTGCACTTACTGGGTTCATAAATAATAATGGAGCGGCTCCGTGGATCAATCACCGCATACTTCGTTATGCCGATGTGATCCTGATGTTGGCAGAAGCATCAAACGAACTTGGTAACGGCGCGGTAGCTGAAGCAAACCTGGAACTCATTCGCAATCGAGCGAGTGGTGGACTTGGAGCTGCACGTACCGTCGTTCCAAAAGTTCTTTTCGTAAGTCAGGCCCAAATGCGAACCGCAATAAAAGCTGAACGCCGTTGGGAATTCGCAATGGAAGGTTATCGTTTTTATGACCTCGTTAGATGGGGAGATGCTGTGGCGGAACTCGGAGCACTCGGATATACCGATCGCTGCAAGTTTTACCCGATTCCACAAAAAGCGATCGACCTTTCAGGGAACGTCCTGGTACAAAATCCTCAGTGGTAAAAATAATTGCAGATACTATACCGTCAACGTATAGTATCTGCATTAGATAATCAAACAATCTAAACACAGCGCATTATGCATTTTATCAATAAAATTACCCGGAACAGTATGCTTTTGCTGATGCTGGCATTAGCAATTGGGGGCTGTCAAAAAATGGACAGACCTGAATTAGGCGATTACCCGGAAGATCCGCCACCACCCCCATACAGCACATTGAAATCTTTTTGGGAATTCGAAAATAATATTCGTGACACAGGCCAATATCGCATAGAGGGCACAGTTAAAAACGTGACTTTCGGTCCTGGTATCAAAGGCCAGGCAGCAGTACTCGGAGCCGATGGCTACCTGATGAGTACAAAATTCAATGACAGTCTTACTAAACCCGGCAGCCTTACCGTTGCCTGGTGGATGAATGCAGCTGCCCCAACTGGAAATGCGAAAGGAATTTTCGCAATTGCAAAAAAGACAGAATTCTGGGGTAACGTTGAGTTCTTCCTGGAAACAAATAATAACGGCAACGAAGCATTTTTGAAAGTGCATCTTTTTAACGCAACTCATGCGGATAAAGGTGAAGAGTGGAATGAAATCAAAATCCCGAATGCATTAAACAAATGGACGCATTTCGCAGTAGTTTACAGCGCAGCAGATTCTAAGTTGTCAATTTATGCAGATGGCGTAGCAACGGCAATCAATGGTAAAGTTTTAAAGGGCGGTAACTACGGTCCATTGAAATTTACTGATGTTGCTGGTATAGTACTAGGCAATTTTGCTTTTGAAACTGATCCAACGTTGGCAAGCCACGGAGCAGAACCATGGGCATCGCAAGTGAACGGCTCAATTGATCAGTTTCGCATTTATAATGTTCCGCTTTCTGCTACAGAAGTAAAGGCACTTTTCGATAACAAACAATAAGTTCGATTAAAGACTCTCTGAAAGGGTTGCAATAAAATGCGACCCTTTCTTCCTTCATACCGGTATGCGCGACGAATTTATTTTTTACGAAACGAGTTCATGAATTTTTTGGTCTCATCCGGATACTTTGCAACATAATGAGAGCGAATCAAGGCGGACATTGGCGTTTGCTGCCCTGATACAAAAACTGAAATCGCACGTGATGGCTTTTGAGGCATATGGCAGTCGATACAATTTTTTATCAGTGTGGTCGATGGAAGATCTTTGAACGTACAAAAATTTTTCTGCTGAACGGTATGGCAAGACATACAACGCTGGGAGAACAAAACTGGTTTGTTTTTTTCATTTTGATGAGTATTGTGACAACTTTTACAAGTCATTTCGCTCATACGGAAACATTCGCTGGCGCGAAGTAACCCATATTGATTTCCATGGACATCAATTTCATTCGGATCTGTTGTCGCGGTATCAATTTTGAAAAAATCGTGGAGTTCTTCGCCAACAACAAATTCGAAAGATGGTTTTGTTTTCTGTAATCGTCCACCATGACAAAGTGCACAGAGGTCAAGGTTTTGTTGCCTGGAAAGCGTTGCAGGATTAACGATATTTTTTCCAGTGGTATCTGTGGGGTTTGAAGTTTGAAACGCCACATGACTGGCAGCGGGGCCATGGCATTTCTCGCATTCCACTCCCAGTATCATATTGTTGCGATTAAACTGCTCAGGTTCTTTTTTTGGTAGTGAAAGGGTTTGTGCAAAAGTTGTATGACATTCGAGACAGCGTGAAGTAATAACCCTATTGAAAGTAGGCTTGTTTGCAAAGCCTGGACTGTTTGACCATTGGTTTGCTGCACTGAAGAAGGTAATAGGAAGTTGAAATAATCGCCCCTGTTCGTCCCATGTTAAAAAGCTCTGACCCATTGTTCCTGACCCAATAGAAATATCAAATCGTTTACTTCGCTTTTGCACACCATTTACATATTCAACCTGGAAAAAGCCGCTATCTCTTTTTTCCATTGCTACCAAAACATTTGAATTATAGCTATGCATATTTTGTCCGGCCTCAAAACTTCCAGCTATACTTTCAGCAGAAGCAAGGCGCGACGTTAATGCATGTGCAGTTGTAAGATGTGATTGATAAATATCCTTATGGCAACTTGCACAGGATGCAGAACCTGCGAAATCCTGACGATTAATTGTTGATTCAGGTATTGTTACTGCTTCCTTTTTCTCAGGACTTTCGTCTATACAGGTAACGAAGAAGAATACAGACAGAGTGATAAGGGAAATAATTATTTTAGACCGGGAGAATTCAATCACTTTTTTCACAATAGCATTCTT
>JACMLR010000533.1 GCA_014379515.1 Chitinophagaceae bacterium | reverse complement strand
TTGTCGCGATAGCAACAGGATTAATAGCTTTAGTCATTATAGGGCTTCAAACAATAAAAGCCGCAATGGCGAATCCAGTGGAAAGTTTAAGAGCGGAGTAATTTGATTTAAGGTCGCTATGGCCGATGACACACCACGTTTACTTATGAGATTATTCCAATGCATCGTCGCGTTATCGTTAACTGCTTTTGGAAATTTGTTCGGACAAACGAGCGAAGAAAGATTGAAAACCTATTTTTCGGCTTTGCACGAGAACCAGGGATTTAATGGGAACGTACTCGTTGCCGAAAACGGCAAGATCGTTTTCGAACAATCATATGGATACGCAGACTTTGCAACAAAGAATAAAAACTATTCTGCAATCCAATTTCCGATTGCATCGATATCAAAAACAATTGTGGCGTCGGCGGTTTTGAAACTAGTGGAGTTGGGCAAAATTAAAGTGGCGGATCCTGTTACTAATCATCTTCCAAAATTTCCTTATCCTGAGATAACCATTAGGCATTTGCTTTCCCATACTTCCGGCCTGCCACCTTACAACGCCTATTTTGATAGCCTATGGAAGGCTAATCCAAATAAGGTATTTACCAACGCGGATTTTTTACCGGGTGTTGTTTCTAATAGAAAAGCGTTGCTTTATCAGCCGGGAGAGAGAGGTAACTATGATAATATTAACTACATCGTACTCGCGTTGCTGATTGAAAAAGTTGCATCCGTTTCATTTCCGGAATTCGTTAATAAGTATATTCTTATCCCGGCTGGAATGAATCACACGAGCTTCTTTCCGTTGAAAGCTCAATATGAACAAAACCAAAATCATCAATTCGCGTTCCCGCACTTGTTTCCTCATATGTATTCAGACAGCCTGGTAAAGGCCAACACCGTTCCGTATATCCGTAGTTACTGGGGAGCGTATAACTTTAATGGGTTTGGCGACTTTATCAGTACAACTCATGATCTCTTGAAATTTTCAGAGGAGTATGCAAATGGAGGGCTCCTTAACAACGCGATAATGAATGAGGCGTTCACCCCAGTCAAATTAAATAATGGAAATAATAATCCGGGAAATTTTGGATTCGGGTGGGAAATCGATAAAGATTCTTTATTCGGAAAAGTGGTGTACCATAGTGGCGCGGCTACCGGCTTTAGTGCAGTATTACTTCGAAACTTGCCAAGGAAACAAACAATTATACTTTTTGATAACACGCATTCGAATGCATCTCAAGTAGCCAAAAATGCGCTGAAAGTGTTGAATGGAATTAGGGTCGACCCAAAGAAAAGTCTTGCTAAAATGTATGCAAAGACGCTGTTAAGTAATGGGCCGATAGGAGCACGCACAACATTATTCGAGTTGAAAAACGATACTACGAACTATTATATCAGTGAAGATGAAATGAATTTAATTGGCTATGATTTCCTGGGCGGAGTTAATAATCCCAATCCATTTCGATTCCCCGAAGAGCATTTATATAAAGAAGCTGTTGAAACGTTTAAATTGAACGCCGAATTGTTTCCAAACAGCTGGAATGTTTTTGATAGTTATGGAGAGGCGCTTGTTGTGATTGGTGAAAAAGCCAAAGCAATTGAGATGTACAAAAAGTCGATTTTACTGAATCCAAATAACGAAGCTGGTAAGAAGATACTCGCAGAGTTGTTGAAATGATTTCCCGCTGCGTGCCTGGTTGAGAGTTTGTGTCTTTCAGATACCCCGACCGAATCACCTAATGCTAAAATGGTATTCTAGTGATACTCTTTTAAAATCTTGAATAGCATTGTCATGAAGCCGACATTTTACATGTCTTCTCCCATGTAGTTTTGCAGCACCAAATAAAATCAACATGAAAACTTTAGTATTCTTTATTGGTTGTATGCTTGCTTCAGTTGCATTGTCCGCTCAAAAATCGGAGGTATTTAAGAAAGACAATATTGCAATAAACGGCTACGATGCGGTGGCGTATTTTACGGAAAGCAAACCGATAAAGGGCGATCCGCAATTTGTGTTTCAATGGAAAGACACCAACTGGCATTTTGAAAGTGAGAAAAATATGCAGGCGTTTAAAGAAAATCCTGACAAATACGCGCCACAGTATGGTGGCTATTGTGCATATGGTACCGCGGGCGGTCATAAGGCTCCGACAGACCCAAGCGCGTGGAAAATCATCAACGAAAAACTGTACTTAAATTATAATAACCAGGTAAGAACCCTGTGGTTGAAAGACACAACGGGACACATTAATAAAGCAGATTCTAACTGGCATACCATCAAACACAAACAATAATATCTCAATCCGGCGAAATTAATGTGGGTTTGTACAGGCAACGTTGATGCAATCCCGGAATCACTAAACCTTATCTAACTATTACCATTTATTGAAATCTTTGATGGGAGGACCAACACGTTTGAACCCGTGTTCCTCCCTCATTTTATCTTGTTCAGCTTCGGTCAGGCCTTTTGCAGCACCCTGTCCAATTTTGGTAAAAAACTCTTCCATTTTCCCGGCTGGTTGAAAAAACATAAGGAGTTTTGCTTCCCCCTCGCCTACTTTCGCAAAGCTATGTGGAACCATTCTTGGACCGAAGACGCTATCGCCCGCTTTGGCTTTGTAAGTTGTATCGCCAACTTTGATTAAAAATTGACCTTGCAATACATACCACCACTCGTCCTGCTCGAAATGAAGATGATGGGTTGGCCCACCCTCCTTAATCCTTGTAGATTCAAAAACGTAGATATCGCCTTCGGTATCCTTTGATGAAACTTTGGTATAAAAAGTATCTCCCTCAAATAAGGTCATTTTTTTGTCTTCCCGGCCTTTCCCATTGGCAACAAGGAACCCAGTTTTTTCACGGAAAATTCTGAGTCTCTTCGCTGCCAACGCAAATGGTGCGGCGATTGCAGTTCCAGCGGCGAGGCAAGCTTTAATGAATTGTTGTCTTTGCATATTCAATAGTTGATAAAAATTTTAATGGTGATGTGGGAGTTCCGAATTTACGGATGTTAAGCGAGCCGCGGTATTAAATTGAGCAAGTGGTAAAGATGTTTTGACAAATGAAAATGCGAGATATAATTTCACGCCAAAAAACTGAACTGAGCAAACGAACCCGATTAAACATCAAAAGATAATATAGCAACAACGTCCATTTTGTTGGCCACCGTTGTTAATTCAAAAACGAATATATTCGGCGTAGTTTATTGACCGAATCAACATAAAAATTCAACGCTTCCTGGTATGATTAAATTTTCTTTTGTTGTTTTATTGCTTTTTGCGTTCAGCAATATTTCCCTTGCACAGACAACGAAAAAAATCAATTCGAAGAAAGCAATCATTTGTCTCACCTACGACGATGCGCTCGAAACTCAACTCACAACCGCGCTACCACAATTAGACTCGTTTGGTTTCAAAGCAACCTTCTTTTTGAATTCCATTCAGGGTTCATCCGAATCGGTGAAAATTGGACAAACACCTGAAGCGGTTTTAGGCTGGACAAACGCGGCCAGAAACGGTCATGAACTCGCGAACCATACATTGTTTCATGCGTGCCCCGAAAAACTTGGTTGGGATAAATCGATTTCGATCGAGACATATACAGTAGAACGCATTATCACGGAGATCAAGACACAGACTACACTACTCTCGTTATTGGATCCATCAAGAAAAATAAGGTCATTTGCCTTCCCTTGCGGGAACTTCATGATTGGAAATATTGACTACACCCTGATTATCAAAAAGCAGAATCTGGTCACCTATGCACGGGCAGGCGGAGATAGCAATAGCATCGTTACCAATTTTAAGACCCTCGATCCGATCAAGGTTCCGTCATGGCACGTGTGGACGGGTACTACACTGAATGAATTAATAGCGTATGCAGAGAAAGTGAAAAAGAGTGGTGGAATGGGTGTGTATCAATTTCATGGTGTCGAGGGACAGATATTTCAAATCACCTCGGCAACTCATCGCGCCTTTCTAAAATATTTGAAAGATCATGAAGAGGATTATTGGGTGACCACTTTTTCCGAGGCGATGGATTATGCTACTAAGCAATAAGAGAAGATATGACGATAGCGATCGACATGGAGAGCGAGAGTAAAGAAAAAACGATTGGGCCTGGCTCGCAAGCAACTACCCGTACTCCTTAAAGACCAGGATCTTTTGTGGTTGCACCATTCGTTAGTTAGCTGCCGTTTTAGATATAAGGCATCGTTCCAATTTACAAAAGTTGTCCCCTATTTTTTTAGCGACGCCATATCGATGACGAATCGGTATTTCACATCGCCTTTTATCATTCGTTCGTATGCGTCGTTGATTTGTTGAATGTTGATCATCTCAATATCTGAAGTAATATTATGCTTCCCACAGAAATCGAGCATCTCTTGCGTTTCGGCAATACCTCCAATCATGGAACCGGAAAAACTTCTGCGCGCCGCGATAAGACTGAACGCTGCTACCGGAAGCGGATGCTCAGGTGCGCCAACCAATGCAAGTGAGCCATCTATTCTCAACAATCTCAAATATGCATTAATGTCGTGCTCGGCTGAAACCGCGTCCAGTACAAAATGTAATTTACGCGCATACCTCTTCATTTGTTCGGGATCTTTTGATAATACAACATCATCTGCGCCGAGTCGTTTCGCATCCTCCACCTTAGAAAGAGAAGTTGTGAAAACGATGACTTCTGCGCCCATCGCTTTGGCAAGTTTTACGCCCATGTGGCCCAAGCCGCCAAGACCAACAATACCACATTTTTTACCAGGACCAACGTTCCAATGCTTCAATGGTGAATAGGTTGTTACGCCTGCGCAAAGTAACGGTGCAGCAGCAGCGAGGTCAAGATTTTCAGGAATGCGTAAAACAAAGGATTCATCAACAACAATACTTTCTGAATACCCGCCATAAGTTTGAGTGCCCAGATATTTATCAGGAGAATTATAAGTGCCGGTGTTTCCAGCCTCGCAATACTGTTCGAGGCCTTCCTTACAATAATCGCAATCGCGGCAGCTATCAACCATACAGCCAACTGCGGCAGCATCTCCTACTTTAAACTTTTTTACATGATTACCGACACTAACAATTTTGCCAACGATTTCATGGCCCGGCACGCATGGATAAACGGTTCCATGCCATTCGTTTCTTGCCGTA
>JACMLR010000532.1 GCA_014379515.1 Chitinophagaceae bacterium | reverse complement strand
ATTGACAACAGCAGGATGTTGTGTTCCATTTTTTATTTTCTCTCCAAGATCTTTGTCGCCGGGTGCGCCAATAATATAAACATTCAACGTTGGCGAAAGAAGGTTCAGGAAACTGACCCATTTTTCAAATGGGTACTGTTTTGTAAACCAAACAGAGGCAGGGGCAATGATGATATATGGTTTCGACTTAAAGGTTCTGACATGCTCGTAATCGGTAACTGTGGGATATAAAGTTGGTTTAGCTGGTTCGCTGTCAGTAATATCTTCGATTAATAATTGATTGCGCTGGATTTCATGAAACGGTTTATTGGGTGTACTGATAACATGAGCAACACGTTTTGAAAACAACCGACCCCACGGATTTTTATCGAAACCAACAGTGTGTGAGGCACCAGATAATGCCGTTAGTAACCCGGTTGCCGAAAAGCGTTGCACATTTATTACGGCATCATATTTCGATTTTCGTATGCGAAACAATAATTTAAAAAGGTTGATTTGTTTACGGTGCTTTTTTTCCCAAATCAATATTTCGTGGAGATGAGGATGTTGAGTTAGTAAGCCCTCATTTCCTTTACGAACAAGAAAGTCGATTTTGGATTCTGGAAACCGTTGACGCAATTTTTCGATGAGTGCTGTTGCAAGCACGACATCGCCAATAAAGGCAGTTTGTATGAGAAGAATTTTTTGCATCTGCCGCAAATTATGAATTCATAGGCGAATGATTGTTTGCGTACCATCCTTATTCCATTTGATAACAGAAGATGGTGGTGAATTTGAAGGGTCGTCCTGGCGATATCGAACCACATAATCGACCCCATGGATGATCAACGGATCGATCGATTTGAAATCAGGTGGAGTGGGTTGGCCAGAGATATTGGCAGATGTTGAAACGATTGGTTTACGAAATCGTTTAATAAGTTGTTTGCAGAAATCGTCGTTCGTGATTCGAATGCCGACTGTTCCATCACCTGCAATTAGGTTTTCTGCGAGTCCGATCGCTGAATCATACACAATGGTTGTAGGTTTTGAAATCGTTTCAAGGAAATCAAAAACAGCAGGATCAGGCGAAGCAACATATTGAAGGAGGTCACGCTCGCTTGCAAGGAGAATGATAAGCGCCCGGCTGTCGTCACGCTGTTTCAACTGGTAAATACGCTCGACAGCATTTTCGTTGGTTGCATCACATCCGATTCCCCAAACGGTATCGGTTGGATATAAAATTATACCGCCATTGCGTAGCGTTGTTAATGCTGCTTGCATATCTTGTTCAGAAAATCCCGCGGTCATAAATGCAAGATACTTGGTTGGATGGAGAACAAATACATAGAATATAGAATTCAGAATACAGGAGACAGAAGAAATACAACGTTGACATTTAAAGCGACATTAGGTTGCCTGTTAATATCCGACGAGTGGAAACAGAATTTTGGTGCAACCTTCATTGAATATGAGACTTCGGGATTCTGTCTCCTGTATTCTGAATTCTGTATTCTGTTTTCTACAGTTCAAACGTTGTAATTTCAGATATCTTTCTCCCCAACCAAATGCACTCATCATGATGAAATACTTCTTCGCTTTTTGTTTTGCCCTTACCATTAACAATGGTTTTGCACAACCTGCGGTTGCTGTAACGATTGATGCAACAAATGCGCAAACAACAATCAGTCGTCATATTTATGGACATTTCGCTGAACATCTTGGTCGATGTGTTTATGATGGCTTCTGGGTTGCGGACACTTTAAATGTTCCAAAAAAAGATCGTATCCGCCTGGATATTGTAGAAGCGCTCAAAAAAATACAGGTACCGAATCTTCGCTGGCCAGGGGGATGCTTTGCTGATGAGTATCATTGGCGGGATGGAATCGGCCAACGCAAGCAACGACCCCAAATGGTTAACACCAACTGGGGTGGCGTATCAGAAGACAACAGTTTTGGAACGCATGAATTTTTGGAGCTTTGTAAATTGATAAACTGTGAACCTTATATAGCGGGCAATGTAGGCAGTGGAACTGTAGAAGAAATGGCGAAGTGGGTTGAATATCTAAACTCCGATGCGAAAAGCACCATGACAGTATTGCGAGGTGAAAATGGACAGCAGCAGCCATGGCGGGTAAAATATTGGGGCGTCGGAAACGAAAGTTGGGGTTGCGGGGGTAATATGACTCCAGATTATTATGCGGACTTATATAAACGATACGCGACGTATGCTCGAGATTATCCCGGCTCTCAACTGTACCGCATCGCAAGCGGTGCCAACAGTAGTGACTATAACTGGACAGAAGTATTAATGAAAAAAGCAGCCCGGCACATGTGGGGACTAACGCTGCATCATTATACAGTCCCCACCGGCAATTGGGGTAAAAAAGGTTCGGCAACAGCATTTTCGGAAGCGGAATACTTCAATACGATGAAGAATTGTTTGTACATGGAAGAGCTTGTGAGCAGGCACTCTACCATCATGGATCAATACGATCCTTCGCGACGAGTTGCCCTGGTTGTTGATGAATGGGGCGTTTGGACGGATGTTGAGCCAGGTACTAATCCGGGGTTTCTTTACCAGCAAAATAGTTTACGCGACGCGTTGATTGCCGGCACGACCTTAAACATCTTCAATAATCATTCGGAACGTGTACGGATGGCGAATCTTGCGCAAACGATTAATGTTTTGCAATCGCTGATTCTCACAAAGGGAAATCAACTCTTATTAACGCCAACATACCATGTTTTTGAATTGTACAAAGTGCACCAGGATGCAAAAAAACTCCCCGTAAATTTTAGCAGTCCTGATTATCTTGTAGAAGGCAAAAAACTACCGGCAGTAAACATTTCCGCATCAAAAGACTCAACAGGCAATACACATATCACTTTGGTAAATATTGACGCGACTAAAACGATTACGTTACGGATCAATCTGCCGGCGACGACATGGACTACGGTGCAGGGCAGAATATTGACAGCACCAGCATTAACTGATGTCAATACGTTTGAAAATCCAGGTAAGGTTATCATTCAGAAATTTTCAGCAGCGAAAAAAGAAGGGAATGAGTTGGTTGTTGTGTTACCGGCGAAATCTGTGGTGGCGCTGCAGGTAAGGTAAGGAGAGTGAGAGCGAGAGCGGAGAGCGAGTGTGGGTGTGAAGGATGGAGGATGAAGAGTGGAGTATGGAGGAGGGAAGATGGAAAGGAGCAATAATATTAGCCGTTACACCAATCCCAACATTCTGTGCGTTTGTATTTACGATAGTAATAATTGCAGCAAGATCACAATTAAAACCATTTTCATTTTGACTAGATTTGGTTAGATTTGATAAGAAGTTAAGCACTTCAGGATCACCGGTGAGAGTAACAAAATCAAGTATTAATGCTGTTTACGGCGATTCAATATCCCGCCTGATGCATCTTTGATTGTATTGGCAAAGACGAAGGCGTTGGGGTCGATATCATAAACCAGGTTCTTTAGTTTTCGCAATTCGAGACGCGGAATTACGGTGAAAATAATATCGCAATTATCACTCACATCGTAACTGCCCGGCAAAAACCCACGCTCTCCTTTATAAACTGTAACTGCCCGGTTCAATTTGTTCACCAGCTGGTATTTGATGACCTCGTTCTTTCCTGAAACAACGGTTACGCCAGTGTGCGCCTGCAATCCCTCAACGATATAAT
>JACMLR010000531.1 GCA_014379515.1 Chitinophagaceae bacterium | reverse complement strand
GGTAAATTGATTGGAATTAATTCCGCCATCGCCTCACCAACCGGCGCATTTGCAGGTTATTCATTTACAATTCCGGTAAACATTGTAAAAAAGATTATTGCAGATGTAATGAAATTCGGAACCGTTCAACGTGCATACCTTGGGATTCAATATCCGAGAGAAAACCTTAGTGATGAAGTAAAAGCACAGAACGGGATCAGAGAAGGCGAAGGAGTTTATGTTCTTGAGGTTACAAAAGATGGCGCTGCTGAATCTGCAGGCATCAAAAAAGGTGATGTCATCACTAAGGTGAATGGATTTTCAGTTACAAACGGACCGGAAATGGTTGGCCAGATTGCAACACTCCGCCCAGGTGATAAAGTACCATTGAGTTATATGCGTGATGGAAAAGAGTTTAGCATTAATGTTACCTTGAGAAATTCAACAGGAACAACAGATGTGGTAAAAACGTCTGTGCTTGATAAGCTCGGTGCCGAACTGAGAACAGTTGATAGTAAAGTTGCAAAAGAACTCGGCGTGGAAGGTGGCGTTGAAATTCGTGCGATCAGCAGTAATGGATTGCTCAGTCGCGTACGGGTTCAGGAAGGATATGTGATTACAAAAGCAAATGGAAAAGACGTGAAAAACGTTGAAGATTTAAGGAAAGTGATCGAGACATCAAGTGGCAGTGTTAAGCTTGAAGGAATGTATCCTGGTTACGATGGTGTGTACCCGATCGTTGTAAATCTTGGCAGCGCCAACTAAGAAACAATTTCTCGACTTAGTTAACTATAAAGAAACCTCCGGCATAATGCTGGGGGTTTTTTGGTATGATTTGAATGCTGAAGGTTCAAGGCTAACTAGTATAAACCAGCGCATCCCACGCGTTTAATTCGAAGGAGTGATTTGGTATGATATCAATTGTTGACCCGGTAAAGATGTTTTCAAATTTCCCTCTAACGTATCCGTCTGGCAATTGTACAAATAAATGATTTGGTGAAAGATTGAGTAAAACCAAAATTTCCTTTCCGCCAAACCGACGCATGAACACAAACACATACTGTGACGAATGGGTCGGAATAACTTTCGGCATTGCTTCAGCTCCACCGTTAAACACGGGAGAATTTTTCCTTAATGTCAACAATGCTTTATAAAAAGAATGTAATTGAGGCTTATCATTCCAGGTGATCAGGTCCTTATCAAAAAATCGAAGCCGCTTTTTATTCGGAAGTTCCTGTCCGCTATATATAAGCGGTAGTCCGTGCCAGGTGCAACTAAATACAGCAAGTGCTCGTGCTGCCTCACCATATTTTTCATACTCTGTACCATTCCAGCTGTTTTCATCATGATTCGTAGTAAAAAACAGGTGCATCGTTTCGCTTGGAAAATCTTTTTCGTAACCGGAGAGCAGTGCTTTCAAATCCTGAAGAGACGATTCACCTTTACTGAATTTCAGTGTTGCATGCATCCATTTCCATGCATAGCAACAATCGAATACATCGAGGTAATGATAGTCTTCCGTTTCTGCCAACCAAAATAGGTCGCGGCTTTTATCGAGTTTAAGTCTTGCCTGTCGCCAGAAGTCAAGTGGTACTAGGTGTGCCATATCACAACGAAATCCATCGATATCACATTCATCGATCCAGAACTGCATTGCCTCGATCATTGCTTCACGCATTCTGCCATCATAATAATTCAGGTCGTACACATCGGCCCAACCATGATTATCATAAAACTGTCCTTCAACATTACGCTTATAAAATTCTGGATTGGTGCTGGTCCAGATATGATCGTGTCCTGTATGATTTGCCACCCAATCGATAATAACTTTGAAACCGAGTTGATGTGCCTGTTGAACAAGTTCACGGAAGTCGTCAACGGTACCGAACTCCGGATTAACGGCGGCATAATCTGATGCGGCATAATAACTACCTAATGTTCCCTGTCTACCGACGACACTAATTGGAGTGATGGGCATAAACCACAACGTTTCCACTCCCATTTCTCTTAATCGTGGGAGATGTGCGGCAAATGCTTCAAATGTTCCTTCAGGGGTATATTGTCTTACATTGACCTCATAGAGATTAGTGTTTTTACTCCAGGCCACAGGGCTGAACAGTCGGTGCATAATAGTTGATTGAAATTAGTACAGGCGTATGGCTGGCAAAAGGATAGAAGACCAAAGATAGCCAATCTGTTAAAGGTTCCCAACGCCAAAAGCCTGTTCAACGTCCCGCCAACTTTGTACCTTCGCACCTGTTATTTAAAACATGAAGACGTTCAACGTACCATCGGTTTATCGGAGCTCACTTATTACAGCTGTGAAGCAGTTTCGCAAACAGGGCGATAAGCTAAAAAAAGATTTTAGCCCTACCCTGCTGGATCTTGGTAAACTGCGAATTTATCTTGCCCGCCATTTTGGTTTTTGTTACGGTGTTGAAAATGCAATTGAAATCGCCTTCCGAACTGTAGAAGAAAATCCGGGCAAACGAATTTTTCTGTTGAGTGAAATGATTCACAACCCCCAGGTGAATGCCGGTTTGATTGAAAAAGGTGTGCAATTTTTACAGGATACAGTCGGTAATCAATTAATCTCTTTTGAAACGCTAACGCCCGCCGATATTGTTATCATTCCCGCTTTCGGTACAACGCTCAAAATGGAGGCTTACTTAACAAGCCTGGGAATCCACACTGAAAAATATAACACTACTTGTCCCTTTGTCGAGAAAGTATGGAACCGGAGTGAGCAGATTGCATTGAACGGCTATACCATTCTTATTCATGGCAAGCCTAAACATGAAGAAACCAGAGCTACTTTTTCGCATGCGGCAGCAAATGCTCCGTCGCTTATTCTAAATGATATGGAGGACGCGATTGAGCTGGGTCGGTTCATTACTGGTCACAATTCGATCGAAAATTTTACAACCCGTTTTGCCGGACTATATTCTGAAGGATTTGATCCATCAACCGATTTGCAACGAATCGGGGTGGTGAATCAAACAACGCAACTCGCAACAGATACGCAGGCGATTGCCGATTACCTAAAACAATTGATGCTGCTGCATTATAACCTGGATGAAACAACAATCGGTGAACGCTTTGCAGATACGCGTGATACATTGTGTTATGCAACAAATGATAACCAGACTGCTGTAACAGGAATGTTATCCACTCCGGCAGACCTTGCAATCGTCGTTGGAGGTTATAATTCTTCAAACACCACACACCTCGTTGAATTGTGCGAGCATAAGCTTCCAACGTTTTTCGTTAGTGGCGACGAAAAAATCATTTCAAAAAAGGAGATCCTTCATTATGATTTTCACAATAAGCTGGAACTTTTAACGACGAATTATTTACCATCAAAAGAACAGGTTAGTATCCTTATTACAAGTGGGGCTTCCTGCCCGGATGCGTTGGTTGAAGCGGTGATAAGAAAGGTCGCGGGGTTTTTTGAGGTGGAGGAGAAACTTTCTTCGTTGCGGTTTGTATGATTTCAAGAATTTGAGCATTTGCGAATTGCTAATGTGCGAATTCTTTCGTTCGAGGAGTTCGCTTTCTG
>JACMLR010000530.1 GCA_014379515.1 Chitinophagaceae bacterium | reverse complement strand
GGTCCGCTGTTAATACTCTCTTTATTGATTAGTGTGATACTATTGTTTGCAGGCAAATTTCGAAAGCCGGGCTTACTCATGTTACCGGCGCTGCTTGTAATGCTTGGCGATCTTGTATTCACATTGTCAACGAACCATCCATTGAATCAGCTCATCCAAAGTTGGGATTTAAATGCATTGCCGCAGAATGTACAAGAGGTGAAATCGAAAGTCGTAAATGCTTTTCAAATCCGACTGATTTTCATGATTGCGGTTTTTGTTCTTGCGCTTCTTTCTTCATGGATCTATTTCAATAACAGAATTAATAACAGTAAAAGATAGGATATGAAAATGTTGATTGTAGTACTGGCAATGTTTCTTGCCATGTCGGCCGAGGCTCAAAAAAAAGGAATTGATATAAGAACCGGGACAACGCTTGAATACATGGTTTATCCAGGTGGCCAGGTTTTCCCAATGATAATAACCGTCGACTCTTCTTCTAACGAGTATGTTCGGCTCGCATGGACGAATTCTGTAGGTCGGGGAGGCAAGTACATTCTCACAAGAGCATCGCTTGATAGTGCCACAACGGCCTTTTGGGGTCCACCTCAATATGACGAAGATGTGGTACTCGACCCGAACGTAAGCCTTCTTTTTTTCTCCCGGCGCCAGTGGAACGAGCTAATCGGAAGCGGCAAAGTTGAATTTGACGGTGCGAAATATGCATGGCGTGACGCAGTTGGCAATAAAGCTCTATTAATTAATAATGTCAGGGTCGATGCCATCTATCTCGAAAGTGAAAATTCATCTGCCAGAATTTGGATCCTTAATAATGCGAAGTATCCGATGATTCTAAAAATTGAAAACAATCCCATGGGAGTCGATTTGGAAATCACCGGATTTTAGTCAGTTGTTAAGTAACGCCTGTACAATAATTTTAAGTAAAGCAGAAATAATAATAACCTATGGTAATTATAAATGATCGGCACGTTTCGGTACGTCTTCATGAAGATATTTTGGAAGAGGTGTACGGAAAAATTGCGATTCACGTGATGTATGACGATGATAAAATCCGTGAAGTGGTGATGATCGATGAGGAAGACATTGTACGAACCTATGCGCTTTCTCTAAAAAGGAAAAGCTGGCGTTTTCATCCAGAGATCGAACAAGTGAACAAGCAAATAAGAAATGGCGCGGCAATTGGCCAGGCATTCAGATCAGCAGGTTTCGCGATCGAACGACGGTTAATCGATGCTTACCAGGTAACGACGCCATTATGGTTGCAAGCTGCTTTCATGAATGATACCCCGGTTGCCCGTGCACGAACAATTGAAGTTTCAGTAGAGAAGTATGGTAAACCCTATTCTTATGCAATTATAACGGAGATTTATACACCGCATTTTTTTCGGGTTGAAGGCCCTGAAAGTAAGATCATTCATATCGAACCAAATTCAAAGAATCTTGCCCTTGTTGCGCGGGCGAAAACGGCGATGTATTTACAGCAGCATTTGCCGGGTCGGGTATTGTGTTAATTGCAGCCTGAATGTGCGACTTTCTTCATTGGCGGATCGGAACCGATGCCGTTTTCGAACTGTACATTTGTTGTAACTCATCCACCAGGGTTTGCATCGCCGCAATCAACTCGATCGGTGCTTCAACCTTCACCGCGTCGGTAAACATCAGGAGCCATCTGCCCATACCTTCCAGGTGGGAAGTCAAAAATTTCATTCGATAATAATCGCCAGCTTTTTCTTCGGAAACAAAGCCGTGGAAATAACGTTGCTCTCCGACAAAACGCACCACATCCTTATGAAATAAGATACTAACCTCGAGCAAACCACTTCCATGTTGCGCTTTTATTTCATCCAAATAACTTTGTAAGGATGGATGATTTTCGCGGCGAAACGTTTCATCGCGTACATGAAGAGTTTTCATCCGACTGATTCTAAAATCACGGTAGCCTTTCCGCATCCGGCACCACGCAATCAAGTGCCACGCTGATCCATAGTAACACAAACCGATTGGTTCAATAATTCGTTCGGTTACATCGTCGCTATACCCAGCCTGGTACTTAATGAGTACAACGTTTCGTGTAACGATTGCTTTTTGCAAAACCGCTAAGTATTGTGACGAGCTTTGTTCTTCGGGTTTATTCGGGCCTGAAAAGATTGCAATATGATCATCGAGATTGTCGACATGGTCTTTGTCCGTACTTCTCAATACCGCCTTTATTTTAAATAATGCAGATTCGAATTGTTTTTGAACGGAATTGTCGGTGAATTGCGCCGCTAATTTGGAACCAAGCATCAATGCCACCGCTTCTTCCTGGTTAAACATCACCGGGGGAAGCCGATAACCTTCCATTACCGTATAACCGCTGCCCGCCTCGCCGATTACTGGAACACCGCTTTCATCCAATGCTTTCACATCCCGGTACACGGTTCGCAAGCTTATATTAAAGCGATCCGCAATTTCTTGCGCGGTCACTTTCCGTTTGCTTTGCAAATGTGTTAGGATGGCATGCAGTCGGTCAATTCGATTCATTGAGATAAATTAAACGTTGAGATTGAATTCTCTCATTGCGGCTCAATCCATGCTTCATTTTCTTTGAGCAGCACAATCAATTCTTCGACAGCAATATTACTATCCACATTTCTTTTGATGACTTCTTTCCCCTTATACAACGTTATTTTTCCGGGACCACTTCCAACATAACCGAAATCAGCATCTGCCATTTCCCCGGGTCCATTCACAATACAACCCATGATTGCGATCTTTACTCCTTTCAAATGGTGGGTCACAGAGCGAATCTTTGCCGTTGTTTCCTGGAGATCAAAAAGAGTTCGTCCACAACTCGGACAACTGATGTATTCCGTTTTCGAAATTCGTGTGCGCGTTGCCTGTAGTATTGAAAAGGCCGTATTATTTGTAAACTGAAATTTATCTTTTACTGGTAAATAGGTGCGACCGGAAATTTTATCGGTCTCGATCGTTGCGTTTGCCGAATAACCGAGGAATAATCCATCACCAAGGCCGTCAAGCAGTAATGCCCCGGTTTCTGTTGCAAAATGAATCAGGTGTTCATCCGGCGTTTGCCAACTGCTGTGAGTTAACAAAATAACCGGGTTCATTATTTTTTGCTCGCCGAGATCGGCAAAAAAACGCCGAACCGATTGCATCGCATTCATATTCTTTGTACCAATGCAAAAAACGACAGTAGGATTGTTTTTTACTGATTCGGGAAGAATTGGCGATTGCCCGTCGTTATAACAATCGATCGTGACGAAATTGAGACGATCGCTTTTCTCAGTTGTATTTGCAAATTCTTCGGCTGTGAATATTGGGAAACTGCTCGTACCGTTTGCGTCCCTTTTCCAGGCTTCCGCACTTAGCACCACTTTCAACGTACCCGGCAAAGCGAAATTAATTTTATTTGTTTCCGTAAAAACATAGTCTGCCGCACCATCGCTGATATTCCATTTATCAAGGGCTTCATTATAAGTATAACCGATGCTTTGCAATTGTTCAGGAGCAAGCTGCGGAATACTGCTCATGTCGGCGAGAACCACAGGAACCTGTTTCCCTCCAATATTATCAACCGAAAAACTGTTTCGTCGCTTGTATTCGAAAGGATTGTACGATAAACCTGATGAGGGTAAGGATGGCAAATTGCTTTCAGCATTCACCCGCTCGCGCGAGTAGCGTTTCACCAAATCTTTGCAAACAGGAACTTCAAATTCGGGGTCTTCGGTCAATGATACCCGGATGGTGTCTCCAATACCGTCTTCCAAAAGGCTGCCGATCCCAATCGCTGATTTGATCCGTCCATCTTCACCATCACCTGCTTCAGTAACTCCAAGATGCAATGGATAACAAATTCCAAATTCCATTTCCATTGTATGAATCAGTAGTCGATAAGCCTGCACCATCACCTGCGGATTGCTGCTTTTCATACTAAGCACAATGTTGTGATAGTTTTCCAAACGTGCGATTCGAAGAAACTCCATTGCACTTTCCACCATCCCGTTCGGCGTATCACCATATCTACTCATAATACGATCACTAAGTGATCCATGGTTCGTACCGATGCGCATTGCCGTACCATATGTTTTGCAAATCTTAACTAGCGGTGTGAAGCGTTCATGAATTCGATCAATCTCTTCTGCATAATCTGCATCCGTGTATTCGATCAATTCAAATTTCTTTTTATCGACGTAATTGCCCGGGTTCACACGAACCTTTTCGACTATCCTGGCTGCAATTTCAGCTGCATTCGGAGTGAAATGAATATCAGCTATCAACGGGGTTGAATATCCACGTTTCTTTAGTTCTGCTTTAATATTGGCGAGATTTTCAGCCTCTCTCTTACTCGGGGCAGTAATGCGTATCAGTTCAGCACCGGCCTCGATACAACGAATCGATTGCTCTACCGTCCCAATCGTATCCATGGAGTCGGTTGTGGTCATCGTTTGAATCCGGATTGGGTGATTATTGCCCAACAATAAATCACCCACACTGACTTCAGTAGTTGCGAGCCTTTTATAAGAGGTAAGCGATGCGGAGTAGTAATCCATAAAGACGACAAAAATACGTAAAGCTGGTAAGTTGGTAAGCGAATAGGTGAATGTGCGAAATATGAAAATGTTAAAATGTGCTAAATGCCTCCTTTCGAGGCGCAAATAGGCTTTGCCAGAAGCGGACTCGTTCCAGCGGTGGATTGTATTCAATTCGCACATTAGTCATTCGCAATTCGCACATGCTCCTAAAACTTAATTATTCAGATGAATGAATCCTCCATCGATCGGGTAATCGCAACCCGTAATAAAAGAGGCTTCATCACTGCATAGATATAAAGCGAGATGGGCGATTTCGATCGGTTCACCCATGCGGCCAATTGGCTGCGTCTTAGAAAGTTTCACAAACATCTCTTTCTCCTGGCCAGGATAATTTCGTGCGAGGTAGCCATCAACAAATGGCGTATGTACGCGACCGGGAGAAATACTATTGCATCGAATATTGAAGGAAATAAAATCTTTTGCAACTGACATCGTCATCGCCGCTATTGCACCTTTCGTTGTGGAATATGCAAAACGATCCGGAATCCCAACCGACGCCACAACCGACGCCATATTCAATATGGAACCGCCTGCATTTTTCATGAATGGAATCACTTCATGCATGCAATTATAAACACCTTTCACATTAACTTTTAGCAATCTGTCAAAATCATCCTCTCCTGTATTTTCTGCATTGCCAATATGTGCAATGCCTGCATTGTTTACCAGGATATCGATTCGCTCATGTTTCGAAACAATCTCGTTAACAACTGCTTTGATATCTGCCTGAACAGACACATCACATTTAATGAATCCTGCCTGGTGTCCATCATTTGTAATTTCGGCGGCAGCAGAAGTTCCTGCTCCCTCATCCAGGTCGAGGATATAAACGATCGCACCTTGTCGGGCAAATACCTGGCTGATTGCTTTGCCGATACCGCTACCCGCACCCGTCACTACAGCGATTTTATTCGTTAGAAGAAACATCCTCAAAAATTAAATTGTTAAGTACACTATCGTTTTATCTTATAACCCCGCCATCCATACCAGGCAACAACAACAAAGCAAAATAAGGGAACTATATATGAAACAGCAGTTGAGTATCGATCTGCCAGCATACCCATTACGAAAGGCATCAATGCACCGCCGGCAATCGACATGATAATAAACGACGACGCTTTTTTTGTTTGGCCCCCGAGGCCTTTAACACCAAGCGCAAATATCGTCGGGAACATGATCGATTCAAAAAAGAAAACTGCCATCAATGCATAAACAGATATCCAGTCGCTCGCAAAAACAATTGCGACACAAAGAAGAATATTTATAATCGAATAAATAAACAG
>JACMLR010000529.1 GCA_014379515.1 Chitinophagaceae bacterium | reverse complement strand
AGGGTGAAAATGTTCGTGATTGGTTATATGTTGAGGATCATGCACGGGCAATCGACACGATTTTCCATAATGGGAAGACTGGCGACAGCTATAATATTGGCGGCTTCAACGAATGGAAAAACATTGATATCGTTCATCTTCTTTGCGGGATAATGGATAAGAAACTTGGTCGCAACACCGGTGATTCTGCAAAGCTTATCACATATGTGAAGGATCGGCCCGGGCACGATTTGAGATACGCCATCGATGCAACCAAATTGAATAAGGAATTGGGTTGGGCTCCATCTCTTCAGTTTGAAGAAGGCCTTGAGAAAACAGTCGATTGGTACCTCGCCAACCAGGAATGGATTGAACACGTGACGTCAGGTTCTTACAAAAAATATTACAGCGATCAATACAGCGATTAGGGAAAACAAAAATTTGAACATGCCTTTTGAACAGACAGGTTTTGATGGACTTTTACTATTTGCACCCGTAGTTTATAACGACGATCGCGGTTTTTTCTTTGAATCGTTCAATGAAACAACCTTTCGAAATGCCGGCATTCAACCCTTTGTCCAGGACAATCAATCGTTTTCTAAGCACGGCGTTATTCGCGGACTTCACTATCAGCTTGCACCATACGCTCAAAGCAAACTGGTTCGCGTCATATCGGGCGAAATTCTGGATGTTGTGGTCGACATTCGCAAAGGCTCGCCTACCTACGGGAAGATTTTCAATGCCGTATTATCGGCAGAAAACAGAAAGCAACTCTTCATTCCGAAAGGATTTGCGCATGGATTTTCCGTTTTAAGTCCAACTGCCGAAGTGCTTTATAAATGCGATACATTTTATAATAAAGAAAGCGAAGCAGGGATATTGTATAACGATGCTACGTTGAATATCGATTGGCAGATCAATGCCGCTGCAGCGATCGTTTCAGAAAAGGATATACTGCTGCCGGCATTTGATACGTGCAGAAATAATTTTGTATTTGCGGAATAATATAATGGATGGCAACTAAAACGAGTCTTATAACGGGAGCAAACGGCCAGCTCGGAAAAGAATTTCGAGCGCTGGAGAATTCACATCCGGACTTTCGTTTCGTATTTGCTGATCGTTCAGACCTTCCCCTCGATGATATTAAAAAGATTGTCCGATTTGTTGAGTCATTGAATCCTGATTACTGTGTCAATTGTGCCGCATACACTGCAGTTGACAAAGCTGAGACTGATTCGGCACAAGCCTTTCTTGTAAACGGGGAAGCTGTCGGTATTTTGGCAGCCGTTTGTGCAAAGTTGAATTGTAAATTAATTCACCTTTCTACTGATTACGTTTTTGATGGTAACGCGCCGACTCCATATCCTGAGGACGCGCTTACGAATCCTGTGAATTTATACGGAGCTTCAAAATTAAAAGGTGAGCAGCTTTGCATGGCAAACAATGCGGATTCAATTATCATCCGCACAGCCTGGGTTTTTTCAGCGTTTGGAAACAATTTTGTGAAAACGATGATGAGGTTGATGAAAGAGCGGCAGACTATTAATGTGGTGAATGATCAAATTGGTGCGCCAACCTATGCGGCGGATTTGGCTATCGCCATACTTACGATTTGCAACTCTGGCAACTGGGTTCCAGGCATATATCACTACAGCAATAAAGGACGCATCAGCTGGTTCGAATTTGCAACGGCCATTCGTGAAACAATACAGTCAACTTGCGTAGTAAATGGTATTCCTTCATCCGAATATCCTACGCCAGCAAAACGACCATCGTTTTCCTTGCTGAATACTACCAAGATTCGAAACACTTATGGAATCGAAATTCCGCAATGGCAGGATAGTTTACACGATTGCCTTTCAATACTGAAGCAACTATGAACAAAAAATGCGATCTGATTTGCTTCTCATTATCACGCTGGGATTCGGCAATTTCATCTCCAGCGCTTTCGCTGGCAAAAGAGTTCGCGAAGAACAATCGCGTATTTTATATTGATCATCCTTTTTCGGTCAAAGATTATGTGAGCGGCCGGAATACTCCTTCCATACAATCAAGAAAGAATGCTTTGCTGGGGAGGGGATCGATTTATAGTAATCCTCCGCAGCTACCCGCCAATATAACTGTTGTTACTACAAAGCTTACGATTCCGATAAATTTTTTACCGCCAGGGGTTTTATACAATCGCCTTGCGGCGATGAACGACCGAATTGTACTATCTACAATTCGTAAAGTGATTCGCGATCATGAACTTAAGGATTTCATTTACGTCAATTTTTTTGATCCTTATTTTGTAAGGGAACTGCCGGCAGATATCAAACCATTCCGCTCTGTTTACCAGTCGATGGATGATATTTCACAAGTCGCTTATTCGAACCGTCACGGCACGCGCCTTGAAGAAGAAATTATTCGAAACTTTGACTACACATTGTGTACATCGAAAGAACTGACAAGGCTGAAATCTGCATTTTCTAAAAATGTCTTTTTTCATCCAAATGCTGCTGACACCTCAATTTTTAAGAAAGCCGCAACCGAAGTATTAGAAAGGCCTGCGGAGTTAAAAAATATTACAACGAAAATCATCGGCTTTACTGGCAGCATTGAATATCGATCCGATTTTGAGCTTCTCAAAAAAGTTGCACTAAGACATCCTGATAAAACACTTGTGTTTGTTGGGCCGATTCAAACTGAAGAACACATAGCGGTTGGGTTGGATAAGATGCCGAACGTTGTGTTTACTGGTCCGAAACATATTACAGAGCTCGCCAGTTATCTTCGATATTTCGATTGTGTTTTAATTCCCTTTCGAAAAAATACACTTACCAAAAGTATATATCCCTTAAAGATCAATGAATATTTGGCCGCAGGCAGGCCTGTCATTGCCACGCATTTTTCTGAAGATATTTATTCTTTCAAAGACGTTGCGTACGTTGTGCCTGGCGACGAAGAATTCATTGCAGCAATTGATACTGCAATCGCTGAAAATAATGCGGAACGAGTAGCGGCAAGAATCGCCGTAGCAGAGCAAAACACCTGGACCACACGTGTAGATCGATTTTGGGATATCATCGAAAAAGAACCAATCCGTTAACGCGAACGATTCGGTAACTTGATTGCGTAATGAATCGCTTCTTTCTTATCATACCATTTTTTACTGTTTTCGCTTTTACCTACGGTCAGTCAAACGGCGTTGATAGCATGACACGATTGACGGTCGATGATGTGATCATTACAATCGATCTTCCTTTACTATCAAATAAGAATAAGACAATTCTGATCTTATACGCGTTACCTAATGGAAACAATACTGAACAAACGCGCGGACGAAAAACCAACAATGAGAATGAATGGCGTTACGATATTCAGCATATCGAAGCCCAAACACGTTTTATCAGGAATGAGATGAAATCAGCGAATATCATTGTAGCATATCTTGAAAACAAATTTCTAAGCTGGCCAGCCTGGAAGGCTGCGCATGTGAATTATAAAGATAAAGTTTTAGCAATTGTTGATACGTTACGAGGACTCGATGGTGCAAGGGATGCGGACGTATATTTAAATGGTCATAGCGGCGGTGGACGATTCATATTTTCACTTCTGGACGCATACACGGAAATTCCGCGGTTCATTAAGCGAATCAGTTTCATCGATAGCAACTACGGATATGATTCATCTTACTTGCAGAAATTGCAAACCTGGTTAGCTTCATCATCAAACTATCTTAATGTATTTGCTTACAATGATAGCGTAGCACTGTATAATGATAAGCCGGTTGTAAGTGCAAAGGGAGGTACATGGTACAGAACGCAACAGATGATAAATGACCTCTCATCGTCGTATCATCTGAAGATGATTCGGAATGATAGTATACAAGTGTTGTCTACGATGGACGATCGGCTTAGCTTTTTGCTCAAATCAAATCCGGATCGCAAAATCTATCACACGCAACAAGTTGAGTTGAATGGCTTCATTCACTCCGTACTAATCGGAACTAAATATGCATCGAAAAATTATCAGTACTACGGAAGGCGCGCGTATAGGACAGAGCGAGAGCGAGATTAGAGTGTGAAGTATGGAGTTTGGAGTATGAAGGCTCCTCCTCCATACTCCAAACTTCCTTCCCGCTCTTTCCTATTTAATCGATGTAATTGCTGTTCCGCCCATTTTACTTTCTGTTTTTACAATTCCGAAATTGGGTGCAAACCACTCTGTTCCCT
>JACMLR010000528.1 GCA_014379515.1 Chitinophagaceae bacterium | reverse complement strand
TAATTTCAAGTGATATCGGACGTTCGATTGCCGACATCTCCACCAACATGATCAACACCAATATCGTAAAAGATTTGCGGGGTGTGATGGATACTGGAACTCCAATAGAAAAAGAGATTTCGGTTGAGGGCGATCGATCCTATCTCATGCGCATTGTTCCCTACCTCCGTCATAATCGAGCAAAGGATGGAGCCGTGGTAAGTTTTGTTGATATAACCGATGTTAGGCAAATCAGTAGTACACTGGAGGCGGTTTATAATAGTTCCACCAGTGGCATCATGGCCCTTAAAGCTATTCGCGCTAGGGATGGCCATATTGCAGATTTTGAATTCTTGAGCGCCAATAAAGCGGCGCTTGACTTGCTCGACTTAACCTCCGATGTGGTCGGCAAAACTTACAATGATTATTACGGTCATGTTGAGAAATCGATTCTCCAGACTTACACTCATGTTGTTGAGAAAGGCGAAATAAAAGTGTTTGAGTATCAAAATTCCAATACATCCAGGTGGTTTGAAATTGTTGCAGTCAAGATGATGGATGGCCTTGTTATAACTTTCAACGATGTAACGGATAAAAAATCGGCAACTGAAAGAATTGCAAAAGGATATGAAGAATTGAAAATTGCAAGTTCAGAATTGGAAGCGACGAACCATAAACTGGAACAATCAAATCTCGATTTGCTTCAATTTGCATCTGTTGCTTCCCACGATTTAAAAGAACCACTTCGCAAAATTCAAGCCTTTGGCAATTTGCTGAGTGATAGAGTGAAAAACAGGTTGGACGAACGGGAAAACAACTACCTCAACAAGGTGGTAAGTTCATCGAGCCGGATGCAGGGTTTGATTGAAGACATTTTGACTTTGTCACGGTTATCAAATAATGAAACACCATTTGATGATGTGGATTTGAATGATGTGGTTCGGCAAATTGTTGAAGACCTCGAAGTAAGTATCCGCGAAAAGGGTGCAGAACTAAAGATTCACAGTCTTCCTGTTGTAAAAGGAATCAGGGGTCAGATGCACCAATTGTTTCAAAACCTGATAAGCAACGCTATCAAGTTTAATTCTTCAAACCCAATTGTTGAAGTTGCCATAGAAAAAGACGTGACGGAGTTTGCAAAAAAATTATCGGTGGACCCAGCGAACTACCACGCGATCTATGTACAGGATAATGGAATTGGCTTTGACCAACGTTACAACGAAAAAATCTTTGGAATCTTTCAGCGGTTGGAGAAAACAAGTTATGAGGGCACCGGTATCGGCCTCGCCATTGTTAAAAAGATCGTCGACAACCATAAAGGGTTTATCAAGGCGGTTAGTAGTGAAGGAGAAGGAGCAAGATTTATCATACTGATTCCGAAAGAATCACCGCATCGTTAATTTTCTTTGCGTTTACCAAATTCTGAAGGAGTGATTCCAAATTGTTTTTGAAAATTTCGGCCAAAGTGTGTCGCTGACGTATAACCGACTTTATCAGCGATTTCATTGATGGTCATATTGCCGAGATTCAACAGGTCCGCAGCCTTCTTTAATCGGGTAATGTTGATCACTTCGTTGGGAGTCAGGTCGGATATGGCATTTAGTTTTCGATACAAAGTCGGGCGACTCATGTTAAGGTATTTGGCCAGTTGCTCAACGTCTAAATCCGGATCATCGAGATGAGCGAGCACTACATCATTCAATACTTCCAGAAATTGTTCATCTGCTTTCGTATGTGCCATTGAATTGATGTGCGCCAATGGCGAATTTGCATAGTATTCTTTTATCTTGTTACGATTGCTTAGCAAATTTGCAACCTGTACCTGCAGATGAGCAGGGGAGAAGGGTTTGTCGATATAAGCATCTGCGCCAAGTTCGAGTCCATCTATCTTTGCCTGTAATGTATTTTTTGCTGTTAAAAGGATAACTGGAATATGGCTGATCTCAAGCGTCGACTTAATGTATTTGCACAGTTCGAAACCATCCATTCGTGGCATCATCACATCGCTGATAACTAACTGGACAATCTCCGATTCCAGCAGCTCAATTGCCTGGATGCCGTCGGCTGCTTTCAACACTTTATACTTTTCACTCAGATCATCGGTTAAAAAATCAAGAATGTCCTCGTTGTCATCAACGATTAACAAAGCGGGTTTATCCGTGTCTCCATTTTTAGGAACAATCGCATTCATGCCTTCTGTCTCTTGTTTATTCCTGGCCATTCATTTCGTATTGATGTAATGGTAATACTAATACAAATGTATTCATCGCCTGGTCACCGGTTTTAAGATACAATTCTCCTTTATGCAAATCCACGAGTGATTTAGACAATGCCAGACCAATACCGCTTCCGGATTTCGATTGGGTTTCTTTGAGACGGTAGAATGGCTCAAAGATTTTCTCGCTCATTTCTGCCGGAATATGAAAACCATCATTACTTACTTCTATGCTAAAACCATTCCTTACACTATCGGTCAGGCTCAAACTGACACTGACAAAGGTCTGGCTATATAGAACCGCGTTGTACAGCAAGTTATTGAGGATCTTTTGCAGCGAATCTGTGTCCACATGAGCAATGACAACATTTTCGGGCAAGTTTATGCTTAGTGTGATATTTTTTTGTTCCGCCAGCGGCTTAAAAGAGAGATAACGATCCAGTAAAAGTTCTGAAATATTTGTTTTCGCAAAGGTGAGTGTGAAACCTTTGGTTTCGATTCGCCGGAAGTCGAGCAATTGATTTGTGAGTTCGATTAGCCGATCCGTGTTTTTCTCCATGATTCGAAGGTTGCGATCGATATCTAAATTCCCCGCCTTCCGAATTATATTTTCCATAGGTGCTTTGATGAGCGTGAGTGGCGTTTTAATCTCATGCGCAATATTGGTGAAGAAGTCGATTTTGGCCTGGTAGATTTCTTTTTCTTTTTCATGTTCGAGGTGTTCAATTTGCTGTCGTGTTTTTTCGAGCAGGTTGTTATGATAGATTCGAAACAAAAAGTAGATGATCACCAGGGCAAGTACCAAATAGAGTGCGTATGCGAGTGGACTTGCCCAAAAAGGAGGCAGCACACTAATCTTTAATTGAGCGATTTGGTTCGTCCACACTCCACTTGTGGTTGCTGCCTTTACTTTGAAGGTATAACTGCCCGGTGCGAGGTCAGTAAAATATACTTTGCGATTGGTTTTGAGGTAAGTCCAATCCTTATCAAGCCCGTCCATGATGTACGAATACTTGGTCATTTCCGGCGCGGTGAAGGTTAGCGCAGCGAAATCAATACTGAATGAGGAGCGATCATGTTTAATTTCAATCTCTCCATCGCTCGCCATGGAGCGAATTTGGTCTTCTGCTAATTCCTGGTTGTTCAAATACAAACTTGTAATAAAAACCGGCGGCACGAATGAATTTTTTAGAAACGAATCCGGATTGAATCGAATTAATCCTTTCGCGCTTCCAAAATACATGCGACCCAATGAATCTTTGTATCCCGAATTATAATTGAATTGATTGCTCAGTAATCCATTTGCAGTAGTATAAATATTTAATCGTTCCGTTGCAGGGTGAAATGCAACGAGTCCGCGCGAGGTCGTTATCCAAAGTTGATTTCTACTATCCTCGAGGATACTAAAAATGGTATTACTTGGAAAACCGTGTTTCCCACCATATTCGGCGAAAGTGCTATCAGATTCATTAAATCGATAAAGACCCGCACCTTCGGTTCCGATCCATAAATCTCCACGTGCTGATTCGAAAACGGTTGTTATTGAATTACTGCCAAGACTTTTTTTACCTGCCATCATTGTAAACCGACCTTGTCGCTTTCTCCCGGGATTAAAATAGTAAAGTCCATTCCCAAGACTGCCCACCCATATTGTTCCATTCTTGTCTTCCGTAATCGAATGAACAAAACCATCTACTATCAATCCTGGAATTGTTTCGAAATCTTTATTGATCGCGTCATACCTGTACAACCCTTCGCGGGTACCTATTAGTATGGTTCCGTTTTTTGTTTGCCGGATTACGACAATGAAATTGCTTTTCAATGCTTTTGAATTGCTATCGACAGGGTAATGTTTTTTTACCCTTCCGGTGCGGATATCCATAATATCGAGCCCATGCTCAAACGTGCCAATCCATAACTCATTATCATTTGCTAGAAGACCATGAATGTTTGGGTAAGAGATATCGGAACCCGATCCGGTGGGTTTAAATTGTTTGAACAACCCGGTGCGTTTATCAAGCATATTTAGTCCGGCATCTTCCGTTCCAATCCAAAGGTTTCCTAACTTATCGGCAGTAATTTCCCGAACTGCATTTCCACTAAGTGAAGTGCTGGTGTAACCGGGAAAAAACTTTTCGAAACTGTTATACTGTTTCGGATAATAGTTTATCCCGCCAAAATAAGTGCCTGCCCAGATACCACCTTCCTTATCCTGGAAAAGACAGTACACAGCATTATCCGAAACCGAATACGGGTTGTTATATTGTTTTTGCAGATTGGTGAAATTGCCTGTGGCAGAATTGTAAATAAAAATTCCGGATTCCGTTGCTATCCAGAATTCGTGAGCGGATGTTTGAACAAAATGCCGCGCGAAAATCTCCGTCCGATCTGCGTTATAAGTAAGAATATCTTTTGAATGATAGTCCGCGAGGTTAAATTCTTTCACTCCATAGTTAGAAGTGGCCACCAGGATAGATTGATTAGCAGTAACATAAATTTTCTCAATCCATCTTGGTGCGGATTCGGTAGGAGACGAAAAGACATTGAAGGAGCGGAATGTTTTTGTGGATTCAGTGTACTGTTGCAAATAACCATCGGCGGTTGAAACCCACAATATTCCATTCGAATCGATTGCGATTGATGTTGCTGGAAAAAATTTGCTTTGCGGAAACCGTTCGATTTTTTTGGATCGCTCGTCGAAGTTAAATAATGTCTGACCTTCTATAAACCAGAGGCGGCCATGTCTGTCTTTCTTCATATCACGAACTTCTTCGCGGGTTCGAACGATATAATCAAAATCATTTCGGAGTGAATTGTACCGGTAGATTCCATTGCGTGTTCCGGCGTATAAAAAGTCGGAACTATCGATCAGGAGGCTGCGAATAAAATTATCGCCGAGTGATCGGGTTTCATCGGGGTTATTCCGAAAAATGTTGAAGGTGTAACCGTCGAAACGATTAAGCCCATCCTTTGTGCCCAACCAAAGAAATCCTTTCTTGTCTTGCGCCGTACAGAAAACAGTATTGTGCGAAAGCCCCTGTTCAACCTGGTAATGTCGAAAGTAGTAGGGTTGTGCCAGCAGTGATTGACAGCAAGCAAGGATGAATAATAATGTGAGGGTTGATTTTTTCAAAAGGGGAGGTTGGGTACAAATATAATGTGGGAAATGGGAGTATGTGCGAATTGCGAATGACTAATGTGCGAATTGCTTCTGCGCATCAGCGCGCGTCTCAGGATGATGTCCGTGGGAGTGCGTTCGTCCACTCAATAATGATTGAAGACCCGCAATCATGGAGTTATTATTCGTGAAGGATTCGCGATGCACCTCCGCCCATCTTACGGCAAGCAAAAACCCAACAAGCCGCACACAAGAATTCGCACATTAGTCATTCGCAATTCGCACATGCCCTATGTTTACCCGGAACATGTTTTAATTATG